>NZ_LZHA01000069.1:0-35339 GCF_001690335.1 Gilliamella sp. Gris1-4
CACTTGGATATCGACGATAATTTTGCCGAAAATATGGCCGAAGATGTTATCGAAGAATCCGCCGACGGCATCGCCAGTAAAGACCCCGATGACGGCGTCGATTCCGCTACGCGAAATGACTTCGATGATGAAAATAACTGTGGCGCCCTATTTTGGCCACCTTGCGAATCAATAAGATTTAGGGCATAGGTTTGGCAGGCCAGATGCCAGATGCCAGATGCCAACCATGGTAATGCATTTTTATTTCCTTGTCAAGTAATTTCTTGTTTTTTCTGAACTTTTATATCCGTTCACTTAATTAATGAGCGATTCCTTGCCTGTATAAGCTTAAAAATTATAACTTGGTGATAAATAATCCGCCACTTTTTTTGTTAATTTATTGTAAAGAATTGTTAGCGGTGAGTGTGGGGGGGAGTGGCGTTTTTTACGGGTGGAGGTAGCGGTTGGGTGGTTTTTGGGACTGGTGGAGTAGGTGCTTTTTAAAGGCCTAAAATCTCTCCGGTATAGTATTGATTTTGTTGAAGTTTTTTGTTTTTGGTTAAAATCATATCGTTATAAGATTATAGCTATTTTTAGCACGATTAAATTTGAGGTGTTTTGGGCTTTTGTGAAAGAGTATAATCCTTGTTAAAAACTTTCACATAAATTTGTGTTTATGTAAGAAAATAATCTAGATCCCCTCAAGAATGTTTAAAAATGTGGCGTTTAAGCTAAATAGGTATTGCTTTATTATTTTATTGCTATAATATAGCCACTTCTTTGACGCGGGGTGGAGCAGCTTGGTAGCTCGTCGGGCTCATAACCCGAAGGTCGTTGGTTCAAATCCAGCCCCCGCAACCAATTTTAGCTAGTCCGTAACAACTCCATAGTACTCCAAACATCACACTTTATCTTTATACCATTACTATTTTTATACCGCCGCTATTGCGATTTTGGTACCGCTAGCAATGTTGATACTGCTTCGCTAATGCGTCTTGCTATGTAGCTATTGTTCATGGTGTATAAGTGAATGCCATCGACATCTTGCGAAACTAAATCAACAATCTGATCAATTGCATAAGCAATACCGGCATCACGAAATGCTTCTGGATGGTGTTCGTATTTTTCCATCATTTGTTTGAATTTTTTAGGTAAATTCACCCCACACATTGATACCATACGCTCAATTTGGTTTTTATTGGTCACTGGCATGATGCCTGCTTCTATTGGAACATTAATGCCAATATCGCGAGCTTTATCTAAAAATGTATAAAAATAGTCATTATCAAAAAATAGCTGTGAAATAAGTTGATCGGTACCTGCATTGACCTTTTCTTTTAAATGGATCAGATCTTGTTTTAGTGTTGCTGCTTCAAGATGTCCTTCTGGGTAACATGCACCAATCACGTTAAAATCACCGTTTTCTTTAATGAATGTCACCAGTTCGCTGGCAAAGCGAAAGTCATCTTTAGGTTGCACATTCGGGCTAATGTCACCACGCAAAGCGAGCACATTATCAATTCCTGCACATTTAAGATCGTGTAGGATTTTTTGCATTTCAGCTTTATCAAAATTGATCCCCGGCAAGTGAGCGACGCTTTCAATGCCATAAGTGTGTTTGACTGAGTGGGCAATATCAATGGTGGTTTGACCATTTAAGCTACCACCTGCACCATAAGTGACACTGATAAAATCAGGTTTAAAATAACCAAGTTCACGCAATGTACTATAAATTGTTTCTAGAGGTGAGGTTTTTTTAGGGGGAAAAACCTCAAAGGAGAATACGGTTTTTTTATTAAATAGTAGATTTGTTTTCATTTGTTTCATCCATTGGTTATGTCACTCATTTCCTTTATTGACACTTCCGCCGCCCAAATAGGCGGCGGAAACGTAAGGCTAAACAAAGCCTGATTTGTTAATAAAAAACTCAACGACTTTGTAAAAATAGTACTTAATTCAGTGTTTTTCTTACTTCTAAAGTGGCTTGTACTAAATGTTGTAAGCTTTCAACCACTTCTTTTTCGCCACGAGTTTTTAAACCGCAATCTGGGTTGATCCACAATTTTTGGTTATCAATCTTCGCTAGTAACTTTTCAATCGTTGCTTTGATTTCGGCTACTGGTGGTACACGTGGTGAATGGATGTCATAAACCCCTGGTCCCACTTCAGTTTTGAAGTTGTTTGCATTAAGTACGTCAATCAACTGCAAATTAGAGCGAGAAGCCTCGAACGAAATAACATCAGCGTCCATTGCATCAATATCTTTAATAATGTCAGCAAATTCGCTATAACACATATGAGTATGAATTTGCGTATCTGCTTGCACTTTGCTATGTACCAATCTAAACGCAGGGATCGCCCAATCAAGGTATTCACTGTTCCAATCGGCTTTACGTAGTGGTAATTTTTCTTTTAATGCTGCTTCGTCAATTTGAATGATCTTAATACCCGCTGCTTCAAGATCTAATACTTCATCACCAATTGCTAATGCTATTTGGAATACCGATTCTTTTTGAGAAATATCTTCTCGTGGGAACGACCAATTTAGAATAGTCACAGGTCCTGTTAACATACCTTTAACTGGTTTGTCTGTCAGGCTTTGTGCATATTTTGAATATGCAACAGTAATCGGTTTTGAGCGTGAAATATCACCCCAAACAATTGGTGGCTTAACGCAACGAGTACCATAAGATTGCACCCATGCTTTTTCAGTAAACACAAAGCCATTTAAGCTTTCGCCAAAATATTCGACCATGTCATTACGTTCAAATTCACCATGAACTAACACATCAATGCCTATTTCTTCTTGTAATTTAATACATTGCGCAATTTTTTGTTGATTAAACTCAGTATATTCGTTCAGGCAAATTTCACCTTTTTTGAATTTAGCACGATTTAAACGTACATCAGGCGTTTGTGGGAATGATCCAATAGTGGTTGTTGGTAATAGTGGCAAATTAAAGGCCTTTTTCTGTGCTGCTTCACGCACTGAAAATTCAGGTAAACGAGTAAAGTCCGAATCTTTTAATGCGGCCACTTTTTGGCGTACAGCTTGATTTGAGCCTTCACGCTCACGAGTAAATAATGTTTGGTTAGCTTTATAAGCGGCATTATTTTCAGGATTTGCATCCTTAAATAATTGACCAAGTTCAGCAAGTTCTTGTAGCTTTTCTTGTGCAAAAGCAAAATAAGCACGTTGTTGAATAGTTAATTTGGTCTCATTTTGCAATGTATAAGGAACATGCAGTAATGAACAAGAAGTATTGATTACAATATTTGCGGCTTTTTGTTTGATTTTACCAAGTAATGCTAAGGTTTTTTGGTAATTGTTTTTCCAGATATTTTTTCCATTTACCACACCAGCAAATAAGACTTTATCGGCAGGGAAACCATTGTTTTCAAGTAAAGCTAATGACTGTTTACCTTCAACAAAATCAAGCCCAATCCCATCAAAAGGTAAAGCGACAAGCTCTTTATAACAATCACGTACATCACCAAAATAGGTTTGTAGAACAATTTTGGTGTTACCTTTAACTGATAAAATCGCTTGATAAAGTTCGGTAAATAAGGCGATATCGTCTTTATTTAGATCGGTCACTAAAATTGGCTCATCAATTTGGATCCACTCAGCACCAAGCGTTGTGAATTTTTGGATGATTTCTTGATAAGCTTTAATAATATCGGCTTTAAAATCACCAAGCTGTTTTTTACCTAAATACTGCGCTAATTTAAAAAAAGTTAACGGCCCAACCACAACCGGTTTGGTTTGCACACCTAGCGCTTTCGCTTCTTGATATTCGTCAAAAGGTTTAGTGCCTGTTAACTTAATTTGTACTGAATCTTCAATTTCAGGTACTAAATAGTGGTAATTGGTGTTAAACCATTTTTTCATAGCGAGTGCTCGCACATCGCCTTTTTCACCCTGATAACCACGTGCCATCGCAAAATAACGGTCAAGTTCAGGTAAACCTAAATCTTGGTAACGTTTTGGAATAACATTAAGTAAACACGCTGTATCTAACACCGCATCATAGAATGAAAAATCATTAGATGAAATAAAGGCAATTTTTTGAGCAGCTTGTTGTTTTAAATGCTCAGCTCGTAGCGCTTTAGCTTCGCTTAATAATTCGGCTTGTGTTTTATTACCTTTAAAATAGGCTTCTGTTGCAAATTTAAGTTCACGAAGCTTACCAACTCGAGGATATCCAATAACAGCAGTATTCATTTTTATTTCCTTTTTATCGACTTTCTTTAGTGATAAAGAAGATAACAAAAAAAACAGATATTGAATAATTCTAGTTTTTTATTGGTTAATATAGTTTTTAACTATAACTAATAAAATAAAAAATCCCACTATAGTTAAATAGTAGGATTTAGTATTAAGTGATTTAGCTTAAATTATTGACGCCACTCGCCACGAATAGGTCTTGAAAAATGAGCAAGAACGGCAATCATACAAATTTCAATTGAAACGCCCCAATAGATATGACCCAAAATTTCGCTCCAAAGTTCATAGCCATTTAAATTCCATAACCAACCAACAGTACCTTCGGCATCATAAGCAGGATGACGAAAGCCAAGTAATGGAATTAAAAAACCATGCATAGAGATAGTAATAATCGTGCCATAAACAGCGCCATACCATAGTCGGATTTTGTTGCAATAATATGCACCAGCCACATAAACAAAGGCGAAAGCAAAACTGAATAACCAGTGATAAAGCGTTACCGCACCAGAAACAGTTGCTGTTTGATAAATATAATCAAGTGAATGAGAATCAATCCCTAACCAACCAAGCCATGCATCAATATGTGCAGCTGGAGGCGAAATTTCACCCGGGACACGAGGAGGCATATTAACCTCGGATCCCCACTTAACTAAAGCACTAATAAAACCACCAATGATTGTTGTCCAAATAATGACTTGACGATTTGTTTTATTTCCAAACATACTGGGTTTTCCATAATTATAATAATAGGTGTATAAATTATACTCCTGTGTAATTTGGGATAAAAGAAGAATAAGTGGGGTTGGTGGTAATTATATAAGTTTAGTTAAATGGTGTGGGATTATGGATGTGTTTTACAATATGATAGGTTTATTTTTCCACTAGTAACATAAGGATTTGTTTGGTTATTGAGCTGTTATTGTAAATAAGCGAAGTGAAAATGATTGTTGAAGGTAAATAACTCCAGTTGATATCTTTGTAAATTAACAATTTTTATCATACCATTATTATAATATACTTACACAGATACTAAACACGGTAAGGGTATTCATAAAATATGTACATCAAAAAAGTAAAAATTAATAATTATAGGAATTTTAGAAATTTTGAAGCTATTTTACAAAAATTAACTGTTGTTGTTGGTGAAAACTGTACAGGTAAATCAAATTTTTTTCTGCTTTATCCTTACCCTTAGCAAGCAACAGCATTGCCTACAATCAGAAAAAACTGAATGTATCTGATATTAATAGAGAAAGTATAAAAGAGTTTTACCGTTCAATAATAAATAGAGAACCTGAAGAGGAACAACTCAATAAGATACCAAAAGTTACAATAACGCTCCAGTTTGTAGAACCAGAAAATAGCTATGAGAAAGCTATTTTATTTAATTGGTTAATAAAAGATGAGGATGAGGATTGTTTTAAAATTCGATATGATTTTAAACCCAAAGATAATAAAGAATTCTTAAATACTGTACGTTCTTTATTAAAAGATTCAAAAATAGAAGATATAAACTGTTTTACTCTACCTATAGAATTTTATGATTATCAAATAGTGTCAGTAAATAATGAAAAGCTAATCAGTTTTAATGAACTAAAAAATATTAAAATTAATCATATTAATGCCGAACGTGATAATTTCTCAGATAGTAGCACAATGAAATCCAATAGCATACTCACGAGATTACTAATTAACAATTTAAATGAAACAGAAAAAAATATAATTAATCAAGCTTATATAAGTTTTTTTTCTGAGATTGAGAGAACTAAAACATTTGAAAAAATTATTCAAATAAATGAAGAATTCGAAAATATTACAGACCATCTAAAACAATTGGAGTGTATTCCAAACCTTCCTAATTTAAAAAATATTTTATCTAATATAACATTGAGATATGGGGAAGAGTTTCTTTATCAAAGAGGTTTAGGACAGAGAAATTTAATCTATATTTTCATTCTATTTGCTTATTATAAGATAAATAAATCTACTTTCAATTTATGTTGTATTGAAGAGCCTGAAGCGCATTTAAGTATTAACAACCTAAAACTTGTTACTGATTTTATCCATAAAAGTGTCAATAATAGTAACTCTTTATTACAAACAATCATATCCACGCATAGTCCTACTGTGATTAATAAATTAAAACTATCAAACGTCCTTGTTTTGACTGGTGAAAAAGCTATTAATTTATCTAATACATCTCAAGAATTATTAAACTATCTTAGAAAACGCCCTAATTTCGATATTCTTAAATTGCTTTTTGCTAATAAAGTTATTTTAGTTGAGGGAACTACTGAGGAAATGCTAATAAATGCATTTTTAACTAGAAATTGTTCGAAGCTAAATAACATAGAAGTCATTTCGATTAATCAAAAGGGTTTTAAAACATTTTTAGATGTATGGTTAATTCTTAATAAAGAAAATAATAAGAAAAAAATTGGGATTATAAGAGATTTTGATGATCAACATAATGCAAAAAATGAGCATCAACAATATGATATCAAAAATGAAAATATCACAGTAAGAACAACAACAAAATATACACTTGAAGATGATTTTGTTGCTACAAATGATAATCTTAAGAGTTTAAATAAACTATTTAAAAAAAATTTTAATCAGGAAGAAATGTCAAAGCACCTTAAATCAGATAAAGCTGAAGGTATGCTCCTAATTTGTGATGCTTTACTTAAAAACGAAATAGAATTAAGCCTGCCTAATCATATTGACGAAGTGATAAGGAAAATATTATGTTAGAAATTCAAATAGCTGGAGCTGGAGCAGGTAAAACACACGAGTTAGCGCAAACAATAATTAAACACATTAATACTATAAATGACCATAAGGTAATTTTTGCGTTAACCTATACCAACTCAGCAACAGAAAAAATCTATTACGAGATATTAAAATCATTAGGATATATTCCGAACAATGTAGTGATCGAAACAGTCCATAGTTTTTTACTTAATAAAATTATTTATCCATTTTCATTTTATATTTTAGGGGATAAATATAATAATTGTTCAACAATCGCACTTAAGGATGAAAAAAATAGTTATAAAGGACAAAAAATCAAAAGACTAAAATTAAAAAATATTATTCATTCTGAAAAAATATACAATATTTCTAAACAAATCATTGACGAAAATAATAGAAAACATAGTAACAAAGAAAAGAAAGCGAAGGTCAGGTTCATACTTGATCTATTACAAGCAAAAATTGCAAAGATTTTTATTGATGAAGTACAAGACCTTGATAGTGACGGACTAGAAACGTTTAATATTATAGCTAAAAAATGTTCTGATGTGTATATGATAGGAGATCCTAAACAAGCAATTAAGTATAGCAATGCTTTAATTGATTTTATTAGGAAAGTTGAATCTGAAACCTATGTAATATTGCATCCTATAAATAATGTAACTCGGCGAGTTCCATCAGAAATATTAGCTATTTCTAATCGTTTTTGTTATCCCAATCAAAAACAAAACTCAATAAATCAAAATAAAGGAATTTTGAAATATTTAGAATCAACACATCCACAATTTATCAAGATCATTCATGAATATATTAAAAAGCATATAGTTTGTATTGATAAAAAACAGGGTAGATACTCAACTAGTAAGCATATAAAAGTAACATTTCCTGATTTTATTGAAGAAAAAATTAAAGCTTGTCCCTCTAAATTAGACAAAAACTTATTAGTAAAAGCAGCTCATATTGATTTTCTCGAAGAAATACAACAATCAAATATAGAAAAAGCTATTCAAGATTTACAAGCAAAATATTCCTTTCGTCTGAAAGAAGCTGAATATGCAGAATTTTCTTCTCAATTTAGCAAAAATCCTAAAAACATATTTAATATATCTAGTATAGATTCTATAAAAGGACTAGATTCGGATTCATGTGTCATTATCCTTTCTCTAAATATCTATAATTATTTAATACAAAATAATTTGCCACAAAAAAATAAATTCAATAAGGTGTGGAAGCAAGTTTATGTAGCCTTAACTCGAGCTAAACAAGAACTCATAATTGTTATTGATCATGAATTATTAGAAAAAGAAAACATCGATGCAATGAAAATTGAACTTGAAAAATTAGGTTTTGTACCCTATTAACATTCTTAGCTAAAACTGTGTGTAAATTTTTCTTTTGGTGTTACAACCAATCCTTATTGTCAATATTGATATGGCAAAATCACTTTATACCTATATATATCCTCGCCCCCTCCCAAAAAACAAAAAAACCAACCCTGTATTTATTTACAGTATTTTTACTGCTATACTGCCAATATGATAACTAGCCTTATGTATTAATTTATTATGATAACTCAACTAACTATTAATAATTTTGCTATTGTGGATCAGCTTCTTGTTGACTTTACTACGGGGATGACCGCTATTACGGGTGAAACGGGCGCGGGGAAGTCGATTGCTATTGATGCATTGGGATTATGTTTAGGTAATCGTTCTGATGCTTCATCTATTCGACATGGCGCTGATCGTGTTGATATTTCTGCAAGTTTTGTGCTTGATGATACGCCAGCGGCTTTTGATTGGCTAAGCGAAAACCAACTTGATGAGGGCAATGAGTGCATTTTGCGACGAGTAATTAATCAAGATGGGCGTTCTAAAGCATTTATTAATGGTCGAGCTGTTCCTATTTCGCAATTAAAAGATTTGGGGCAAATGTTGATTCAAATTCATGGGCAACATGAGCATCAACGCCTGTTACGCAGTGATTATCAGCAGTTGTTGTTAAATCATTATATGAATGAACCAACACTACTTGCTCAAATGCATCAAGCCTATAAGAAATGGAAAGAAGCAACACGGGCTTACCAGCAATACGAAACAACAAGGCAAGAGCGTGATGCACATATGCAACTTTTGCAATATCAATTAAAAGAACTTAATGAATTTTCGCCCATTGAAGGGGAGTTTCAACAAATTGATGAAGAGTACAAACGGTTATCTAATAGCGAACAGTTAATTAATCTAAGCCAGCAATCTGTCATGTTGTTAGACGAGGCAGACGACTATAACGTCAGTAATTTACTAAGCAGTGTGAAAAATAGTGTTCAAGAACTAACCTCGCTCGATCCAGCGTTAAATAATGTTTATAACATGTTGGAAGAGGCATCTATTCAAATTAAAGAAGCAAGTGATGAGCTTCGTCATTATAGTGAACGTTTAGAACTCGATCCTGCTCGAGTCATGCAACTAGAACAGCGGTTATCTAAACAGATTGCTTTGGCGCGTAAACATCATGTCTTGCCCGAAGAATTGCCAGATTTACATCAAACTTTGTTAGCTGAATTTAAACAAATTAATCAGCAAGATGAACAAAGTGAACAACTTAAAAATGATATTACTAAATACCATCAAATCGCCGTTGAAATTGCTACAAAATTGCATCAAAAAAGGTTAACGATAAGCAAAACATTAGCTAAAAAAGTCACCACTATTATGCATGAATTATCTATGCCTAATGGACAATTTAGTATCGATATTGCTTTTGATGAAAATCGATTAAATGAAGACGGTGCCGATCAGGTAACATTTTTAGTCAGCACCAATGCAGGACAAAGCGCACAACCGCTTGCAAAAGTGGCTTCAGGCGGTGAGTTGTCGCGTATTGCTTTGGCAATTCAGGTGTTAACTGCTCAAAAAATGGATACGCCAGCTTTAATATTTGATGAAATTGATGTTGGTATCAGTGGACCAACAGCGGCTAAAGTCGGCCAGTTATTAAGGCAACTTGGTGAATCAACGCAAGTGATCACAGTAACTCACTTGCCACAAGTTGCAGGGCAAGCAAATCAGCACTATTTTGTTAGTAAACAAACCAACGGCAAGCAGACATCAACCGATATGCAAAAGCTAGATAATACGGGCCGTTTAAACGAACTTGCTCGGTTATTAGGCGGCGATAAAATTACAGACGCAACATTAGCCAATGCGAAAGAGCTACTTATTATCTAACTTAATTGTGGTAATATAACGCTTTCATTTTGGTAGGAAGGAAGCTGGCTTATGAGTCTAACAGGTAAACGTATCTTATTAGGAATTACTGGCGGCATTGCTGCTTATAAATGCCCTGATCTGGTTCGTCATTTAAAAAAATGTGGCGCACAAGTGCGTGTTGTTTTGACTGATTCTGCTAGCCATTTTGTCACTAAAATGACGCTTCAAGCTGTTTCTGGCAATCAGGTTTCTAGCGATCTCTTTGATCCATCGGCCGAGCTTTCTATGAGTCATATTGAACTTGCCAAATGGGCTGATTTAGTATTAATTGCGCCTGCAACCGCCAATATTATTGCTAAAATGGCAAATGGTATTGCCGATGATTTGTTATCAACAATTTGTTTAGCAACATCTTCGCCAATTGCCATTGCTCCGGCGATGAATCAACAAATGTATAAAGCCGCCGCAACTCAACATAATTTATCTGTATTAGCGTCAAGAAATACCTTAATTTTAGGTCCAGATAGTGGTTTTCAAGCCTGCGGTGATGTTGGACCAGGACGTATGCTTGAGCCGCTCACTATTGTTGAAGAAATAACCCACTATTTTAAATCAACCTCAGTGCTTTCAGATATATCAATTACCATTACGGCAGGACCAACAATCGAAGAAATCGATCCAGTTCGTTATATTAGTAATTACAGTTCAGGAAAAATGGGATTTGCAATTGCAAACGCCGCTGCTCAAATGGGTGCCAATGTCACATTAATTAGTGGACCGGTTCATTTACATACGCCGAGTAATGTCAACCGAATTGACGTTAAAAGCGCTAAACAGATGTACGATGAAGCAATGAATCACGCTAAAAAATCAAATATTTTTATTTCTTGTGCCGCTGTTGCCGACTATCATGCTAAAACAATTGCGACACAAAAAATTAAAAAAACGGGCGATAACGATGAACTTGTGATTGAATTAGTTAAAAATCCCGATATTGTAGCAAGTGTCGCAGCGCTAAAAACACATCGCCCTTTTGTGGTAGGATTTTCCGCTGAAACTAACGATGTTAAAGCTTATGCACTAAAAAAATTAACCGCAAAAAACTTAGATTTAATTTGTGCTAATGATGTTTCTGATAAAACCATTGGCTTTAATTCCGATCAAAATGCATTAACACTGTATTGGCAAAATGGTGAGCAAACGTTACCATTAAGCAGTAAAAACCAATTAGCAACACAGTTACTTCAAACTGTTATAACACGATATAAAGCGAGTCATGATGAAAAGAAAAATTGATATAAAAGTATTAGACAAACGTTTAGGTAACGAATTTCCTCTACCTACTTATGCAACTGAAGGATCTGCAGGCATTGATTTAAGAGCAATGTTTGATAAAACAACCGAAATAAAACCAGGAGAAACTATCCTAACGCCGACTGGTTTATCAATGCATATTGCTGATCCTAGTTTAGCAGCATTAGTGTTACCGCGTTCAGGGCTTGGTTCAAAAAATGGTATTGTACTTGGTAATTTGGTGGGTTTGATTGATTCGGATTATCAAGGTCAATTATTTGTGCCTGTTTGGAATCGAAGCCAAACTCCTTTTGTGATTGAAGCCGGCGATCGAATTGCTCAACTAATCATTGTTCCGGTTGTACAAGCCGAATTTAACATTGTTGATGAATTTGTTGAATCAGCACGAGGCGAAGGTGGTTTTGGACATTCGGGTAAAAAATGATCGTGAGTAGCAAAAATAGAAATCGCAAAGAAGATATCTTACAAGCATTGGCAAAAATGCTTGAATCTAATGAAGGTACTCAAAGAATAACTACGGCTAAATTAGCTGCAACAGTAGGTGTTTCTGAAGCAGCTTTATATCGACATTTTCCAAGTAAAACAAAAATGTTTGAAAGTTTAATTGTCTATATTGAAGATATCTTGTTATCCCGTATAAATGTGATCATGCATGAAGAGCCAAATACATTTACTCGGTTACAACTTATTCTTGCTTTGATATTAGGGTTTTCTGAAAAGAACCCAGGATTAACCAGAATTATGACTGGGCACGCATTAATGTTTGAGCAAGATCAGTTACAAGAACGTATTAGCCAGCTATTTGAACGAATTGAAACTCAAATTAAACAAGTTTTACGCGAGCGAAAAATTCGTGAAGGTGTTGCCTTCATAACTGATGAACGTATTTTATCTAGCCAATTATTAGCTTTTTGCGAGGGAATGATGGCACGTTATTCTCGTTCAGGTTTTAAATATCTACCAACAACTAATTTTGATACACGTTGGTCTTTATTAATCAAACAACTTGTTTAGCCAATTGCGAATTAAAATACTTTAACAAAAATTTCTATTACCCATTACTGAGGATAATAATATGAATTTTGAAGGTTTCTTAAATTACACCCTTTCATTTATTGAAAAATATGATGGGGTTGTATTTAGCTATATTGCTCATTTTTGCTTTGCCATTGTTATTTTTGTTATTGGTAGAACTATCGCTAGATTTATTAGCAACCAATTAAAAAGAATATTATCAAATCGACACGTTGATCCAACTGTTGTTAAATTTGTTAGTGCATTAGCATACTATGCGACTATTGTAATGACATTGGTTGCCGTTTTAGGTCAATTAGGAGTTCAAACAGCATCCATTGTTGCAGTGATTGGTGCCGCTGGCTTAGCTGTTGGTTTAGCGTTACAAGGTTCACTATCTAACTTTGCGGCTGGAGTTATTTTAATTATTTTTCGTCCATTTAAAGTCGGTGAAACGGTAATAATCAATAGTCAGCAAGGTATTATTGATTCTATACAAATTTTCTCAACATCTATTGTTACACCAACCAACGAACTAGTTATAATTCCTAACAGCCAAGTAGTAAGTGCTAATATTATCAACTATACTCGCTTACCAGAAAGACGTTTAGATTTGGTGGTTAATGTTGGTTATGATTCAGATATTCAAAAAGTCTATCAAGTGTTAAAGCAAGCAGTTGATAAAACTAATAATATATTAACATCCAAAGAGCCTACCATTCGATTAGATGTTTTAGATGCGTCCTCGATGAATTTTAATGTGTTAGTTTGGACATTAAACGAAAATTATGGCGCGGTAAAAGGTGAGCTGCTTGAAAATATCAAAAATGGATTAACTGAAAATAATATTAATATTCCATACCCAACAATGGATGTAAATCTTAACAGTAAGTAGCCAATCAATTATTAAAAACTCCGTCTGTGTTTATCAACGGAGTTTTTTATTATCTAATAACAATTAAATGTCTTGATCCATATTTAATGCTGGTTTTTCGCAATCAGGGCAACCCACCACTTTGGCTGGTACACCTGCAACGGTTGTATGCTGAGGTACGGGATCTAACACAACAGAGCCAGCTCCAATTTTAGCACCTTTGCCTATTTCAATATTACCTAAAATTGTTGAATGAGCTCCAATCATCACTCCTTCACGAATTTTTGGATGGCGATCACCATTTTCTTTACCCGTTCCGCCTAATGTAACCGATTGTAAAATAGAAACATCATTTTCAATTACTACTGTTTCTCCAATCACAATACCTGTTGCGTGATCAAACATTACTCCACAGCCAATTTTTGCCGCAGGGTGAATATCAACACCAAATACAATCGCAATTTGGCTTTGTAAAAAAATAGCCAATGATTTACGGTTTTGCTTCCAAAGCCAATGTGCAATTCGATAAGCTTGCAAGGATAAAAATCCTTTGTAATAAAGAAGTGGTGTTGAATAGTAATTAGTGGCTGGATCGCGAATATAAACAGCCATGATATCGCATATAGCTGACTGAATAATATTTTGGTCCGCTTGATAAGCCTGACGGGCAATTTCACGAATTTCAATAGCGGGCATAACCTGAGAAACAAGCTTATTAGCTAAAATATAGCTTAAAGCACTCCCCAGATCTTCATGATTGAGTAATGTTGCATGGAAATAACTAGCTAACATCGGCTCGCTTTCAACTAATTCAGAAGCTTCTTGTCGAATGGTTTGCCATAACATCTCGGGTTTAACAACTACTTTTACATCGTTCACTACAAGTCCCTATACATATTATCTAAAATTGCTAATATTGTTTCGCAAACTTTCCTTAGAAGCAAGAATTGTATTGATTTAACATCAATAAAAAGAAAAATGGAAACAATATGTTTCCATTTTTATAATTATTAGGGCTAATTTAAAATTATTGTTGTTTTGCTTTTTCCTCGTCACTTAAAGTAAATATAGCTATTATTGAAGTAATCAAAACAACCCCAGCAAGCACATAAAATGTTGTCGCATATCCTGTATTATCAAATAATTTACCCACAAACCATGACAACACAATAACGCCAAGATTCGATGAAATATTAAAACCAACTAAATAAAGTGTAGCAGATAACCGAGCATCAAAATTACCTACAATATATTTAAACATTGCCAAAATAAATAATGGAATTTCAATTGCATGAAATAACTTAACGAATGATATCAGATAAATATTATCTAACGTTGCAGATAATGCAATTCGGCAAATCATAACTAGTGCAGCAACTAATAGCGATTTTTTAGCTCCCATTTTGTTAATAAAATAAGGAGCAATAATCATACAAGTTGCTTCTAAAAAGACTTGGAAGGAATTTAAATAACCATAAACTTGATAGCCATCTTCTGGTTTTTCAAAAAAACCAGTATAAAAATTAGGAAATAACTGTTGATCATAGATAGTATAAAAACTATAAGTACCAATAACAAACAACACAAACAACCAAAATTTTTGCAAACCAAACAGCGATAAGATTTCGCCCATTGTTGGTATAGTCGTTGTTTTTTCTACTAAAGCAGTATCGTTATTTTCAGTTGGTGATGCATGATATTGTTTTGGCTTAAATACTATATTAATGGTGAAAAAGATAACCGCAACACCCGACGCCATCCAAAAGTTAATATGAGGATCAATACCAAATAAAATACCGGCAACAAACGTTGCAGCAGCATAACCAAATGATCCCCAAAAACGAGCAGGACCAAATTCAAAGCCAAATAATCGACTAATACGTTCAATAAAAGAGTCAATCAAAGCACTGCCCGAAATAAAGCTAGCACTTAAAACTGGTGCACCGATACAAACACCCCAAATAAAATCATTTTTTAATAAAGGCTCATACACATAAATTAAAAAAGGGCCAATAAGAACCATGATAATACTTTGGAAGGTCACTACAGCTTTACCTATTTGTAATTTATCTTGGATAATGCCATAGAAAATCATGAAAAACATGGCTGCGGCAGAATTAGCCGCATAAACAATACCTAACTGCTCACCGGATAAGTCAATTTTACTTTTTAGCCAAATTGCGTAAAAGGACCACCACAGCGACCACTCAGCATAAAAAGTAATAAGGTAACCAGACGAGAACCAATAGTTTCTATTTTTTATCATATTCATGTTTATTACTCTTATATTGTTGAAAATCGATGAAGTTTAACGTTAACATGTTAATGTTAACATTATTGTCATATTTGATACTAAATAGATAGAACCAATTGTCATAAATGTTACTTACCTCACACTTTTTATCATTTCTATTTGTGGTATCATCATGCATAGTAATGGCTGATAATCATTTTTATCTTGTTAAACAAAAGGATTTAACTATGGCTTCACTTAAGGATGTTGCAAAGCTAGCATCTGTTTCATTGATGACGGTTTCACGCGCAATAAATAACCCTGAAAAATTAAATAAAGAAACTTACAAGCGCGTTAAACAAGCTATTGAGCACCTTAATTACGTACCTGACTTATCGGCAAGGAAGATTCGTGGTGATAAGTCAGGACCAAGTGCAATTGGTGTTTTGGCATTAGAAACAGCAATGACGCCATTTTCGGTAGAATTACTACAAGCCATAGAAAAGACCGCACAAGATCATGGTTGGAATACATTTATTGTTAATTTATTTGATGATAAAGATCCCGATCATGCAATAAACACCCTGCTATCATATCGCCCTAACGGTATTATCTATACCACAATGGGATTAAGAAAAGTTGAACTTCCTGAAAAGTTATTAGATAAAAATGTTGTATTAGCCAACTGTATAAGTGATTCAAAACAACTAGCTTGCTACATTCCAAATGACTATTTGGGTCAATATCAAGCCATGCAACAAGTAATAAAGAAAGGCTATAAAAAACCATTATGCATCTATTTATCAGAAACCACATTAGCAGGAAAAACTAGACGTAAAGCTGTTGAGCAAGCGTGGTTAGATGCCGGTTACAATTTAAATGAGATTACTAGTTACCATACCTCAACTTTATCAGATGATCTTGCTCAAGAATATATGATGACGGTTGATATACTCAAACAGCATTGTAATAAAAAACCCGATTTTGATGTATTAATTTGTGGTAATGATCGAATAGCTTTTGTTGCTTATCAATATTTACTCGGTCAAGGACTTCATATTCCTTCTGATGTGGCTGTATTAGGTTACGATAACATGGTAGGTACTGGTGAACTATTTTATCCACCACTGACAACAGTGCAATTGCCTCATTATGAGATTGGAGAACAAGCAGCTTTACATATAATTAATAACAAAAACCAAAAACAGATAATACAGGTAGCATCACCTTATTTAGAAAGGAATTCATTATAACTTACTTAAATAAATTGACCGCCCAATGGCGATCAATTCAATCATCAATTACGCATAAATAGATTTTAACTGCCAGCTATCTAATTTGGTTATTTTGGCGCTACCATTTTCAGCAAATAAATTAACTACTCGCTCCGCTGGTAATTTTGGATAGATACGGCTTGAAAGGCTATATAAATCACCATTAACAAATACTTCTACAGATGAAGCATCAACATACACATGTAAAGTTAATTTTTTTCTTTTTGGTAGTGGTACACTACGATAACCGGTTAATTCAAGACCAGATAAACTACGATCAAGAACAATACGATTAGATTGTAAATCAACATATAGTAATGTTGCTTGTTTACCATTTTCAGTGGCAGCAAGTTGCAAACCAAAACGCTCAGCATCACTTTCTTTTAAATCAAACTCAACACAAAGTTCACAACAAATTGACTCAATATTGGTATTTTTAAGTTCACTATTGAGCGTTATTTCACCAAATGATTTTGGCTTTTCGCGCAATGCTTCAAGTTCCTTTATTGGGCGATTTCTGACTTTATTATATTGATCTAAAATCAACTCACGAGGAAGTGTAAATGCGCCTGCCCATTTATCTTTTTTGCTTGGCATGGCTGACTGCCACATATCCATCCAAGCAAAAATAATACGACGTCCATCAGCGGCAAGAAATGATTGCGGTGCATAAAAATCGTGTCCAAAATCCATTTCTTGAAAAGGTTTAACTATTGAAAATTGCTGCCCAGGTTGCCAATTACCTACTATATAGCCTGATTGGAATCGATTCCGATACTGATAACCTTTTGCTTTCAACCCTTGTGGTGAAAACATCAAAACCCATTTATCACCAAGTGGAAAAAAGTCAGGACATTCAAGCATATAAACATCAGGATCGATATCACTCACTACAACATGATCCAATTGCCATTCATTTAAATCATCAGATCTAAATAGTAAAACTTGACCAACATTATTTGGCGTTCGCTGACCAACAACCATCCACCATCTACCATCTTGTTGCCACACTTTAGGATCGCGAAAGTGCATCACTCCGTCTTGAGGGGTAAGTACTGTGCCTTGCTTTTCAAAATGAATGCCATCTTTACTAGTTGCAAGACATTGGCTTTGTCGAATCTGTTCATCATAACCTTGGCCACTCAACCAAATATGACCAGTATAAATTAAGCATAACTCACCATTATTATCTACGGCCGATCCAGAAAAACAGCCTGACTTATCAAATTCTTGATCGGGAGCAATAGCTATTGGCAACCTTCGCCATGTGACTAAATCATCACTAACAACATGTCCCCAATGCATTGGTCCCCAATTTTCATCATAAGGATGATGCTGATAAAAGGCATGATATTGACCTTTAAAGTAAATCAAACCGTTAGGATCATTCATCCAACCAGCTGGTGGAGCTAAATGAAAATGTGGATAATATTGTTTATTCATTACTTTTTCTAAATTTTTAACAGCTAGATTGGCTTTATCAATAGCAGTAGACATAAAAACCCCTTTTTTATCCAATATTAGATACCTTTATTTAATAGTATCTTAATTTAATTGTTAACGTTAACTGTTAATGAAATTAGCGATAAAATATGTGATGATAGTCACATATTTTTAACGTTAACAATGAATTTTTTGTCAAATGATTTAGTCTATGGCGGACTTTTAAAAAATGACTATTATAAATTCAACAACAGATTAAGTATTAATGACTTTACTAAAAAGTAAAAAGATGACATATTTCAAAAAACTCAAGTAATCTGTCTCTATACTAGATTACCGCAGTAACTAACTATAATCGAGTTAAAAAATGAATAATACTAAAGTTTGGTCCCTTGGGGATGCCGTTATTGATTTATTGCCATTTGGTGATATGAATTATAAAGCATGTGCTGGTGGCGCACCTGCAAATGTTGCAATTGGTATTGCAAAATTAGGGCTGCCTTCAGCGTTTATTGGTCGTGTTGGTAATGACCCTTTTGGTGATTTTATGGAAACCACATTCCGCCAATATAACGTTGATTGCCAAAGCCTTGAAAAAGATGAACATCATCGAACAAGTACTGTGGTTGTTGATTTAGGAAAAAACGGGGAACGTAGTTTTACTTTTTTGGTTTCACCTTCAGCTGATCAATTTTTATCTCAGCAAGCAATTCCTAATTTTAACCAAGATATTTTACACTTTTGCTCTTTGGCGCTAGTTGGCCACACCTGCCGTCAAACACTTAAAACTGCGATTGAACAGCTTACCGCTAAAAATGGCCTAATCAGCTTTGATGTTAACTTGCGCGAACAGATGTGGGTCAATAAAGACGAAATGCGCACCACCATTACCCAATTTTGTCATGATGCTGATATCCTTAAACTATCAGACGAAGAACTATTTTGGTTAACTCAAAGCAATGATTGGAGTGAAGCATTAAATAAACTACAACAACACTATGAAGCACCATTAAAATTAATTACCAAAGGTAAAGATGGCAGCATCGTATTATGGCAAGGCAAAACATTTTCGTTTGATTCGTACCATGTAAATAGTGTTGATACAACCGGTGCAGGTGATGCTTTTGTCGCAGGATTACTCAGTAGTATTGCATCATCAGGCATGCCTGAGGATAAACTGATGTTAGAAAGCATGATGACCATTGCCAGTGCTTGTGGAGCCTTAGCTACAACCAAAAAAGGCGCATTAACTGCACTACCTGATAGTACATTTTTACAATCATTTATTAGCGATAATCCAACATTAACAGCAAAACAAATGGCATAATAAAAATAGTAAAAACTTACTAATAGGGCAGCAAGATTGAATACAATAGTTTCAAAATATAATTATGATTGACTGCCCTTTACCACTCAATAACTTAACTACTCAGTAATTTAACTATTTAATAACTCAACTATTTAGTTAAATTACTGTTTATAAAATCAAATAGCATTTAACACCGACTACATTGTGATCTTGCCCATTGATCTATCATAAAAACATCATCAATCGTCGATGGCTCAGGGAAAGCCAATTGATCTAATACTTTTGATACATTTTTAGCAATATCCATAAAACCAATTTTATGTTGCAAAAATGCTTCAACCGCAACTTCATTGGCGGCATTGAGCGCTGTGGTAGCCGCTTGCCCTTGATTAAAGGCATCGATTGCCAATTTTAAACATGGATAATGGTCAAAGTCAGGTTGTTTAAATGTTAACGACGAAATTTGCGTAAAATCTAAAGGTGGTACGCTTGAAGGCACACGATCGGGGTAAGACATGGCATAAGCAATTGGCGTGCACATATCAGGCACACCAAGTTCAGCCACCACACTACCATCTTGATAACGTACCATTGAATGGATAATTGATTGAGGATGAATAATAATTTCCATTTCGCCGGCACTGGCATTAAATAGCCAACGAGCCTCAATATATTCCAGCCCTTTATTCATCATCGTTGCCGAATCGACAGATATTTTTTTACCCATCGACCAATTAGGGTGAGCAACCGCTTGCTCGGGGGTGACATGTACCAGTTTAGCTAAATCCCAATCGCGAAATGGTCCGCCAGAACCTGTTAACACGATTTTAGTAATACCATTCTCAGCAAGGTTAGCAAAACCTAAATCATGCTGTACCGCCGTTGGTAAACTTTGAAAAATAGCGTTATGTTCGCTATCTACCGGCAACAACTCAGCGCCATACTCTTTAACCGCTTGCATAAATAAATGCCCACAGGTTACTAACGATTCTTTATTGGCCAACAAAATACGCTTACCTTTTTTAATCGCAGCAAGAGTTGGTTTTAATCCTGCCGCCCCCACAATAGCCGCCATCACTTGATCGACCTCGGGCAACTGCGCTAAGTCGCAAATGGCTTGTTCACCACTTAACACATCAATATCCAATTTTAGATTGGCAAGATTTGCTCTTAATGCCGTCTCAGCTTGCGCTGTTGCCATGGCAACGTATTTAGGCTTAAAAGCCAGACATTGCTCAGTCATTTTGGCAACATTATTACCTCCTACTAAAGCATAAGCTTTAAATAGATGTGGATTTTGAGCAATAACCGCTAGCGTACTGCAACCAATTGAACCTGTCGAACCTAAAATTGTGATATTTTTCATATTAATACATTAAATCTATATTATGGTTAGCTAAAAAATTAATAAATTGCTTGGTTGGCACTTTATCTGTAATAATTTGATTAAACAGAGTTAACTCACCAATAAAAGCCGGTTTAACTTGATTAAATTTAGTATGATCGGCAATCAAAATATTTTGACCTGATTTTTTTATCGCCTGCAATTTCATAGCAACTTCATCAAAATGATAACAAGTTGCACCTTGTTCAATATCAATCCCTGCGGCCGAAATAAACGCTTTATTTGGGCAAATCGAATTTAATTCACTATGCTGTCCAATAGCGCTAAAAATCGCATTATTAGCCTGATAATGACCACCACATAAAATTGTCTTACAATTAGATTTATTTTGTAATGCTAAAAATGCGTTTAATGAATAGCAGATAGCGGTAAAAGTTATTTCATCATCAATGGCATCAATAATAAAAGGAATAGAGGTACCACAATCAAAAAAAACGGTATCGTTTTCTACAATGTATTTACTAGCTATATTGGCAATATATTGTTTTTCATAAACCTGTTTATCTTGTTGGTCTGACAAAAAATACGGGGTAATTTGATGACGAGCATCACTAACAACATAGCCACCCAAAACACTTAGGGAACAGCCAACATTGCTCAAATCTCGGCGAATGGTCATTTCTGAAACGGCCAACAACTTAGCGGCTTGTTTTAAATGAATCTTATCTGTTTTTTTTAAAAGTTGAATAAGATCATTCACTCTTTTTTGTGATTGTGTTTCCATGCTGATCCCATAAATCAATAATAACAAGCTACATAAGTAGCTTATTAATTGATATCATTGATTAATAATCACTGGTCGAAGTTGCATCACCAGAAACAATCGCAATACCAGCACTAGCCCCTAAACGCGAAGCCCCCGCTTGAACCATTTTTTCAGCCGTTTGACGATCACGAATACCGCCCGATGCCTTAACGCCCATCTCATTACCAACGGTATCACGCATCAACTTAACATCCTCAACCGTTGCGCCAGATACACTAAACCCTGTTGAGGTTTTAACAAAAGCAACGCCAATTTGCTTACAGATTTCACAGACTTTAACAATTTCGTCTTTAGTTAATAAACAAGTTTCTAAAATCACTTTTAATGGCACAGCGCCACAAGCGTTAAATACCGCCTCAATATCTTGTTTAACCGCATCCCAATCATTGCTTTTTAACCAACCCACATTGATAACCATATCGATTTCTTGCGCACCTGCTTTAACCGCCATTTCGGTTTCAAAGGCTTTAGCGCTAGTTAGCATTGCACCTAAAGGAAAGCCAACGACTGAACACACTTTTACATCGCTACCTTTTAGTAAGCTAGCCACTAAAGGAACATAGCCTGAATTTACACAAACTGAATAAAAATGGTATTGTTTAGCTTCTTCACAAAGTTTAGTGATTTGGTCTTTTGTTGCGTTCATCGCAAGTAAAGTATGATCGATATACTTTGCATAATTCATAGTGATGTCCTTAATTTTTTTTAGTTTTGATGTCTAATTTAATGAATTTGTTAGGTGTAATATGTTATTTTAATAACAGATATAGGGTGATAATGTTATTATAGTAACATTATGGGTAATTGTAAAAAATAGTACAGATAAAAATAAAAGGTTTTTGTTTTTTTGAAAAAAACGCATAAAAACTTTAATAAAATCAATAATGTACCGGAGCGATTTTTTGAGGTTTTTGCAGTGTTTTTTATAAAAAAGTGACTCATAAAAGCCACTTAAGGTTATGTTATGTTATCTGTCTTGTTTCGGCGTCAGACAAATTTGTCTGGAACAAATTTGAACATCTGAGCACAGCGAATATGGCCTCGTAGAGGCGAGTATCAGGATGATACGAGTAATTGCACAAACGGTGCGTTAAGACCGAGCGACGGCGTCGGGGCAGCCGTAGGCCACATTCTGTAGCCAAAGCGTGGGATTGCAAGAGGAATTCGCTTTAATTCCCTTTGCTCGGACGTTGTCACTGTAGCTATTTTGTTCACCAAAGGTCAAAACGTCCGAAACCTTGCCGTACTAAAAATAGACCACCGCTTTAAAGCGCCACAGCGCAACCCTAAGGGAAAACGCCCCAACTTACGCGGGGGCTTTATTCTTTGTTATATTATCCTCTCAGGCACCGTAACCCCCTTCCGCGCCCTAAAGATTAAGAACTAAACGCTAAGAACTAAGGTGCGGCGCAAACAGCGTAATAACGGAAGGAAGTGCTGAAGCTGTAGACGGTGCCGTAGGCCGTGTAGACAGTGAACCCATTGCTACCTGCCGCCGCGTCGCTTGTCCAGTAGTTGTAGTTGACGAAGCCCGCATCAGCGTAGTAGTACATGACGCCCCACTCAGTGAAAAAACCAGCACCTATATTACGCTGATAATAATTACCAGATGAGCTAGGTGTGGCGCCAGAAATAGGATAACTAGTTACTACATTAGTTAAATCCCTGACCTGTGACAAACGATAACCCAAACTTCTACACCAAGATGTTTGATTAGATAGAGTATCGTATTTAACCCGATGGACGAACCACTGTCTTAAGACAAACCCATACCTCAACTCATTACCATGACTATCCCTACCCACCAACTCAAAGGTCTGTGGTAAACTTGGTACGGCAAGTCTACTAGGACTACTTGAGCTTATTTGAGCATCGCTCGCCCTTGGACCGCTTAACGTGACCCGTGTTACATAACTCGATTTATCTGTAATCCAAACATCATGTTGGATTGTTCCTCTCACTGGGTCTTGGTGTGAATCTGTACGCGGCCTTGTCCAACTCACCGTTGCCCTTATACTACCATTCGTGACAACTGACCACGTCAACTGACTTCCATCTAAACCTGCTGGCAACTCCAAGTCAAAATACAACCCATCAGAACCTGTAGTTGGAAAGTTTTGGTCGTAAGATGATGGACTTGTTGACTGAACTAAGAAACCCTTTTTTGGGTCCCATATGCTAGCTGGGCCGGCGTACTTAGGGCTGTCTCTAGAATCTATACCTTTTGTGCCACCCAACGTCAAATTCGGCCTGACCGAACAAATTTCAGCACCACCATACGGATTGATGTAATAATCCACCGTAGCTCCGCTGAAACTACTACTCCTTGGCACTCCATACTGGGTAGTTAAACTCCCCTCTGTACTAGCTAAGGTGACCTTATATGGTGCAAAACATATACTTAATGCATCACTACGACTGATGGCATTGCCATTTTTGTCCGTAAATGATACCGATATACTCCCCGTTGCGGTTATACCATTAGTTCCCTGTCCATCTCCATCATCATCACCCCAATAATTATACCTTGTGACTAAATCACTTAAACTCACTGAACTAACCGATGACGGGATTATCATCCCTATATCACCTAAAGTATTACTTCCACTAGGCAATCTTATTGGATTGGTTGCACTTGATGGATTGGTTGACGGTGTGATGACTCGACCATCCTGCAACTTAATAGACAATAAACTATTTGTATCTGTGGCCTTTGTTTGACCATCATCGAATGTTAAATATGGCGCACTTCCCTCTATATATTTTGATGTGTATGCCGTTAATGCCACAGAGCCCTGTGTATATGACAATAACAACAATGCCGCAAAGAATAATGCCGACTTAGATAATTTAGATAATAATGAAAGCCTAAACCATAATGGCGGTTTGAATACTAATGGCGGTTTTAATAAACACTTGGATATCGGCGATAATTTAGCCGAAGAACACGCCAAAGACATCACCAGTAAAGACCACGATGACGCCGTCGACTTCGCTGATGAAAATAAGTACTGTCTCTGTTTTAGACTACGGTGAAATTGAAAAAGATTTTGGGCGTAGGTTTGGCAGGCCAGATGCCAGATGCCAGATGCCATAAATGGTAACGCATTTCGATTGTCCTGTCAAGTAAATATTTGTTTTATTTGCACTTTTTTATAATTATCTGCTCAAATAATGAGTTTTCCCTTTGCTTTGGAAGCGCTTAAATTATAATCGATTGATTAATTACGCGCTACTTTTTTTGTTAGCTTTTTGTAAAGTTTTGTTAATGAACTGGGTTGGGGTTTGTTTTTTTGGGGTGATGGTTTTGGCTAAAAACCATTCAACAAAAACTTTAATAAAATCAATATGTTTTCTGACTGATTTTTGCTAGAGATGATCTCACCTTTTTCAACATTGAAAATAGTGTATATTAGGTTTAAATTGATTATAACCATTTTGACCCAAGAAATAATGAATATAAAAAAAACGCTCGCTATTTGTGGCTACAGTAATAGCGGTAAAACAACCTTGTTGGCAAAGGTTATTCCGCTACTTGTTGAGCAAGGTTTTAAGGTGGCGACTTTAAAACATGCACATCACGATGTTGAATTTGATATTCCTGGTAAAGATAGCTATAAATTGCGTAAAGCTGGAGCATTACAGACAATTGTGGCTTGTGATAACCGTTACGCTTTAATTTGTGAAACAGCCAATAAACCTGCCGATTTGCAGGCTTTAATTAATCAATTTTCTGATGTTGATGTTATTTTAGTTGAGGGCTTTAAAGATGAGCAAATCCCTAAAATTATTTGTCATCGAAGCGCCGTTAAAAAACCGTTTTTTATCGATGATTTTACTTTGGCTATTGCTAGTGATGAGCCTTTAGATACGAATGTGCCAAGATTTGATATTAATCAGCCAATTCAGATTGTTGAGTTTATAAAAAGTTATTTATTAAAACGTTAATATATCGTATCTTATTTGCTAATTTTTTACGTTATTTTATTTAAATCAGCATGAAACCTTTATTCAGAAAATTTTTAAACATAATTAAAAAAGCGATAATTGGATTTGTGCTATTATCTATCTTTTCGACCTTAGTAATGAGTTGGATGAATCCACCTTTCGGTTCTATGCTAATGATAGAACGTAAGATAATGCATTGGAATACACCACAGCAACGAATCTGGAAAGACTTGGACGAAATTTCAGATAATATAAAAATTGCGGTAATCGCTTCAGAAGATCAAAATTTTCCTGCGCACTGGGGATTTGATTTTAACGCTATCCGCCTAGCGCTAGATCATAATCAAAATAGCAAAAAGATTAAAGGTGCTAGCACAATTACTCAGCAAGTTGCTAAAAATATCTTTTTATGGCCAACTCGTAGTTGGGTTCGCAAAGGAATGGAGTCTTGGTTTACATTATGGATAGAACTTTTTTGGTCAAAAGAGCGTATCCTTGAGGTCTATTTAAACTGTGCAGAATGGGGAGAAGGTATTTTTGGCATTGAAGCGGCTTCTCAGTATTATTTTAATGTAAGTGCTGATCATTTAACTTCACAGCAAGCAAGTTTACTTGCAGCAGTATTACCTAATCCTAGGCGCTGGAGCCCAATTACACCAAATGAACGCGTGAAAAAACGAGCCAAGTGGATTCATGCCCAAATGAGTAATTTAGGCAATAAAGATTATCTTAAACAACTAAAGTAGCAATTTGTTTTAGATAAATTTTTTAATAAATTCAGGAACAATTTTACTTGCTGGTCCGTAAATTTTGGTTTGAAACAGGCTTTCACCTAAGCTGGGTTCTAAATTAAGTTCAATCGATTTTGCGCCAGCTTGATTAGCCATTTGTACAAATCCAGCAGCAGGATAGACATTGCCGGATGTGCCAATGGATATAAAGTAATCTACTTGCGAAAGCGCATCATAAATTTGTTCCATTTGTAGGGGGATTTCACCAAACCAGACTATATGTGGGCGAATGAGTTTGTTTTGCTGATAATTCACATCGTTAAAGCAATCAATTATCTGTCCTGTTTTTTCATTACGCACTTTTAATAATTCACCATGCATGTGAATAATGTTTTTAGATCCGGCTTGTTCGTGTAAGTTATCCACATTTTGTGTCACAATTAAGACGTTATCAGTGCCTAATTTCTGTTCTAATTCAGCTAGCGCAAAGTGGGCTGCGTTCGGTTTTACGCTTGGATTTTGTAATTTACGGCGCAACATATTATAAAAATCATGTACCGCTGTTGGGTTGCGTATATAGCCTTCGTAAGTTGCTACATCATTAACATCATAACCTTCCCATAATCCATTTTGGGCACGAAAGGTTGATAAACCCGATTCGGCCGAAATACCCGCACCGGTTAGAATAACTATTTTTGGTATTGTCATAATTCATTACACCTTTACAATTTATCTAAGGTTATTGAAAACAAAATATTAGCCAATTATTGGCTGTATTCGGTGGTAAAAATATGCAAAGCAGGCTTGCTTAGTTTTTGATATTGGCTGTAGGCGCTTGCCACTTTTAATCGAATATCTGCCTTGGATTCACCATTTAACCAACTGTTAATCATTGCATGTACACTATACGCTTCGGGCGCCATACGGTGCAAAGTCAAAATAAGCGGAGTAATACCTAGGCGCGATAGTGGTGGCGTAAAGTATTGTTGGCTTTTGCAAGCAAATACTGCCGCATAACGTGATTTTTGTTTTTCTTGTTGCTCTTTTGATAATGTTTCCCAACGCCAGCTATCGGGTAAATATTTTTTCCATGACCATTCCATTAGTGAATCATGGCCAATATAGATAACCAGATCTGCACTTCCCCCCGCTATCACTGTTTTATTATCTAATTTAAACGCTTTTGCCTTTTTGCCTGCTGAATAATCAATAAAATCATCAACAGTGTCGTTAATATTTTTGCCATTATACGCCTGTGCAATTAGATAGACATCTTTGTCTTGGTGTTTGTAAATTATTTCTTCTAATATTTTTCCTGATCTTGGTCGATTAATTTGTACAACTTGCCACTCTTTTTGTTTAGCAAAATAGGTTTTAAAGCCATAAGCCGCCCCCCAATAAAGGTTGTTTTTGGGATCTTGACCGTTACCTATCGCCTTTGGAACAGGTGCTATCTTTTGATATTTGTTATCACAAAGCGCCACCAAAACATGAATCACTTTAGGAGCGGCAAAGCAGGGCAAGGAAAGTATGAAATAAATAATCAATGCAAGCCATAACTGTGTTTTTCTTTTCTTCATTTGAGTTTGTTACCTTAAAGGCTGTATTTATAACTACATTATTTTCTATATAGACTTTATAACATATATATTCAGTTATTTAGCAAAAAAACAGTTAAAATTGTTGATTATCAATATCAATAATCCTGTAGTGAATTTACTTATCAATGTTTATTGTTGATAATGAAACAAGTTAACAAAAATAAATAAATTTTATATAGGTATATGAAAATGAAAACAATTGGTTTAATCGGTGGTATGAGTTAGGAAAGCACAACAACTTATTATCAAGTTATTAATCAAACTATTGCTAAATCATTAGGTGGATTGCATTCAGCTAAAACGGTTTTATATAGCGTTGATTTTCAAGAAATTGAAAGTTGTCAGGCCAATAATGAGTGGCATAAAAGTGCAGAAATTTTAATTGATGCTGCTAAAAGAGCGGAACTTGCTGGTGCAGATTTTATTGTTATTTGTACCAATACTATGCATAAAGTTGCAGATCAAATCCAAAAAGCAATTAATATTCCGATTATTCATATTGCCGATGTGACAGCTAAACATTTACTCGCACAAAATATTAAATCGGTCGCTTTGTTAGGGACTAAATATACAATGGAGCAGGACTTTTATAAATCTTAACTGATCGATAAAAATTTAAATGTGCTTATTCCTGAATCTCAAGACAGAAATATTATTAATGAGATCATTTATGATGAACTTTGCAAAGGTATTATTCAGCCTGATTCTAAGCAAGCCTATCTTAATATTGTTGATAAACTCGTTAAAAATGGCGCAGAAGATGTTATTTTAGGCTGCACGGAAATTGGGTTATTAATCTCTCAATCCGATCGTAATATACCTTTTTTTGATACAGCCTTAATTCACGCGCAAGAGGCAGCATTACTTGCAATAAGTTAATAAGTTATTCTTCGTTGGTATATTCTAGTATATCACCTGGTTGGCAATCTAGATGTTTGCAGATTGCTTCGAGTGTTGCTAGTCTAAATCCTTTTACTTTACCTTGCTTAAGTAATGATAAATTTTGTTCTGTAATACCAACTGCTACCGCTAGATCTTTTGATTTAACTTTACGTTTAGCAAGCATTACGTCTAAATTTATTATAATTGGCACAGATGACTCCTTTTAAATAAATTGTTTATTTTCTTCAGCTAGTTGGCAGGCCTTTTTTAGTATTTGACCAATGAGCATAATACTAATCGCAAGAAATAACGTTATAATTTCATCACTAGAAAAAGAAATAGAAAAGTAACGTGCTGATTCCTCTTGATTATAAGTTAAGATCGTTGTTAATAAAGGTTCAGATAAAAAACTTATAACCACCCAACAAACAAGCAATTTGCCAAAGATGTAACAATGGTTGGCTGATTTTACTGAGAAATATTCGGATTGACTGTAATTGATAAACAGTAGTCTAAGTTGATAAAACGCATAAACTAAAAGAAGTATTAATGAAGTATCCATTAATGTTGCGATAGCCGCTTGCCATCCTGCTAAGGATTTAGGATCAACATAATCTCCCCCACTAGTGAAGAAAGAAAACCCTGCGAATTCAAGTCCAAGATTTGGTATATCAAAAAAATAATATAAGAGTGGAGACACTGCGCTAATTAACAAAATTAGAATTGGAATCAATGTTAATAATGTCATAAATCGACAATATTGATTCAATCGAGAATGTGTTTTAGTCATATCTGTGTTCATTTTTAGATCCTTTCGTTTTATAAAAAGTGAACACAGTATAGCATTGGGGAGTTTACTAAACAATAAAAAATTAAAATAAAACGATAAGTTTTTATTGTTTCATCTGCTTGAGTTGTGAAAAAACCTTACTTTTTTAAAAGTAAGGTTTAGGAAGTTAACAGTAATTAAAAATTATAAATGAAAAAATTATGCTTCAATAGCAACTCTTAATTTTTTCATTGCATTTTTTTCAAGCTGGCGAATACGCTCCGCTGAAACACTATATTTATCAGCCAAGACTTGTAGTGTTGATTTGCTATCATCAGAATCTAACCAACGAGCCTTAATAATATCTTGGCTACGTTCGTCTAGTTTTGATAGTGCGTCATGTAGTTTATCTGTCGCATCATTTTCCCAATTGTCATTTTCAATTGATTTGGAAAAATCAGAGTTACCATCTTCTAAGTATAGTGCCGGTGCCACAATTGAATTGTCATCGTCGTCGCTGTCAATATCAAACGACATGTCTTGTGCAGACATGCGTGATTCCATTTCAAGTACGTCTTTACGGCTTACACCTAATTCATCAGCAACCATATCCACTTCAGCACTACTAAACCAACCTAAACGTTGTTTAGTCTTTCTTAGATTAAAAAATAACTTTCTTTGCGCTTTTGTTGTTGCAACTTTAACAATACGCCAATTTTTTAATACGTATTCGTGGATTTCAGCTTTTATCCAGTGCACAGCAAATGAGACCAAACGAACGCCCATTTCAGGATTAAATCGACGTACCGCTTTCATCAAGCCAATATTACCTTCTTGAATTAAGTCTGCTTGTGGTAAGCCATAACCTGAATAACCACGGGCAATATGCGCCACAAATCGTAAATGAGATAAAATTAACTGGCGAGCAGCATCTACATCATCATGATAATAGAGTTTTTCACCTAATGATTTTTCTTCTTCTGCAGTTAACATTGGGTAGGTGTTAATCATGCGAAGGTATGATTCTATATTTCCTTGTGGGATTAAAGCACCTACTTGCATTTTTAAATCAGTACTCATTTAATTCCCCCTTTAAATAATAAATTTTGCTGCATTAAGTATGCAACAATAAAACGTTAAACTACCGTTTATTAAAGATTAGACCAATAAATTATAAATTAGTTCATTATTTTAGCTAAAATAACTAGACAATTTGCGCCATTTTTAAATATTTTTTAGTCGCAATCAATGATGAAAGCCATCCAATACTAATGGTTATAAGTATAATCAATAAACTCTCATCCCATAATAGTCCTTCAATATGAATTATTGTTCCAAAAGCATCTGAAACTTTCAATATAATTGACTCTATTTGATAAATAAATATTTCCGATAACAGTAACGATATAATAGCACTAATTAAGCCAATAAAAATCCCACTATAAAGAAAAGGACGCAAAATAAATCCTTCTGTTGCTCCAATTAATTGCATAACGATGATAGTTTGTTTTCTAGAGAATATATTTAAACGGATGCTGTTACCTATCACGAGGGATACAGCTATAATCATAAATATAGAAATAATCCATACGATAGATTTAACCATATTAGTTAACGCAGTTAAACGAGTAAACCAACTATCATCTAATTTTACATCATCAATACCATCAATAGTAAGTAATTCCGTTTGCAATTGATGCAATATAACTGTCTTTTTTGCTTCGTCTTTTGGTATAACAATTGCTACTGCAGGTAATGGATTTTCGTCTAGTAAATCTAGTGCATTACTAAACCCAGACCATGTTTGAAATTCTTCTTTTGTTTCATCTCGAGAAAGATATTTGACACGATCGACTTCATGATAAGATTTAAGTTTAGTGACCAATTCAGTCGTTTGTTCTGATGTTAGCGCTTTATTTATATAAACAGTTAAATTAGGCGTTGGGTTCCATTGCTGTGCTGTTTGATTGGCGTTTTTCCAAAGTAAATAGCTGATAGTTGGTAAAGTAATTGAAATGGCAATAACAAAAATGGTCAGTAGTGAGGCAATAATATGCTGAGAAAAGTCATTAAACGTGTTGCGCCAAGCATAACCGATTTGTCTTTTCCAACGAGGAAAAAAGCTATTTTCGTCTTTATTCTTCGATTTAGTAGGTTTAATATTAGCAAAAGTCATTAATTTTTAACCTCTAAATGCCCTTGAGTTAAATGCAGTATCCGATGGTGTTTGCGTCGTATAAGTCCCATATTATGCGTTGCCATCAGAACCGTTACACCAGCTTGATTAAATTCCTCAAAAAGCTTTAAGATATCTTTTGAAAGTTTGTCATCTAAATTACCTGTCGGTTCATCAGCAAGCAAAACACTCGGGCGATTAACAATAGCACGAGCAATACCCACTCGTTGCTGTTCACCACCTGATAGCTGTATCGGATAAAATTTCATTTTATTGAGTAATCCAACTTTATCCAGTGAAGCGGAAACTCTTCTTTTAATTTCTTCAGCCGGTTTGCCTAAAATGATTAATGGAATAGCCACGTTATCATAAACAGTGTGATCCATCAGTAATTGGTGATCTTGAAAAATCATACCAATTGTGCGACGTAAAAATGGCATTTCTTGGCGTCTTAAACTTGAAACATCAACGCCATTTAACAGTACTTTGCCATCATTCGCTCTCTCTAAACCACAGATTAATCTCATTAGCGTACTTTTACCTGCACCAGAGTGTCCAGTTAAAAAAGCCATTTCACCAGTTAATAAAGTGAAGCTAATATTTTGTAGTGCAGGTTTTCCACCGGAATACACTTTACTTACACGCTGAAATTGAATCATGATTGATCTCTATTCATCTGTTTCATCAAAAAGAGCATTGATAAAATCATCAGCAACAAAAGGCCTTAGATCTTCAATTTTTTCCCCGACACCAATATAACGAATAGGAATATTAAACTGATCGGCAATGCTAAAGATAATTCCTCCTTTTGCAGTACCATCTAATTTAGTTAAGGTCATCCCTGTGACACCAACAGCTTCATTAAATAGCTTGGTTTGGCTAATTGCATTTTGGCCAGTACCAGCATCAATAGTTAACATAATTTCATGCGGGGCTGTTTCATCGTGTTTCTTAATTACGCGTACTATTTTTTTTAGCTCATCCATTAAGTGAGATTTGTTTTGTAAGCGTCCTGCGGTATCAGCTATTAATATATCTATCTTTTTTGCTTTTGCTGCTTGTATTGCATCATATATGACAGAAGCAGAATCTGCATTGGTATGTTGTGCAATAACCGGGATGTTATTCCGTTCTCCCCAGACTTGTAATTGTTCAACAGCCGCTGCCCGAAAGGTATCACCCGCCGCAAGCATAACCGATTTGCCTTGTTGTTGAAATTGACGAGCCAATTTACCAATCGTTGTTGTTTTTCCAACACCATTAACACCAACCATCAATATTACAAATGGCTTATGACTTTCTATATCAAGGGGCTTGTCTACTCCATCTAAAATAGATTTCATTTCTTGTTTTAAAAGACCATGTAATGCGTCAGCATCTTTTAGTTCTTTTCTTGATGCTTGTTTAGTTAAGGTATCAATAATTTTTTGTGTTGTGTCAAAACCCACATCGGCAATAAGTAACTGCTCTTCTAATTCTTCAAATAAAGCATCATCGATCCTTTTCCCTTTAAATAAACTGAGAAAACCAGAACCAATATTTTGTTTAGTCTTGAAAAGACCTTTTTTTAAACGAGAGAAAAAACCTTCTTTTTTTTGTTCAACCATAAATAATTTATCCCATGATCATTTCTAAGATCATTTTATCTCATTTTAAAATAAAGCCCAATGTATTCTAAAAAAGACTGTCTTGTTTCTTTACCAAATCTTTTTGCGCAATGATAAAAAGAATAATAAGTTTGTAACTACCCCACTAAACTAAATGTTTTAATCGTATCAGAAAGCTCGGCTATAAATGGAATCATAAACGGGTGTATCGGGTGTATTGTGAATTAAAGCTTAATCTCAGGATAAAGCGTAAACAGCGCATTCCTCCACGAAACCCAGAAAGGCTATCAGCACCCAATAAACAAGGTGAATGTTTATGAGTGACAGTAGTCGTAATCAGCGTCGCTAGGACATTCAATGTGATAAATGACTTTAATCGTGAGGCGTTAGGTATTGATATTGCAGTAAGCTTACCAGCAGGAAGGATTACCCGTTACTTAGATAAACTGGCCGAATATCATGGGTATCCATTAAAAATACGGGTCGATAATGGGCCAGAATTTACCGGAAAAACCTTTATAAACTGGGCTAAATCACATGATATAACCATTGATTATATCCAGCCCGGTAGCCCTTATCAAAATGGCTATATTGAACGATTTAATCGTACCTATCGTACTGAAGTACTCGATCTATATCTTTTTAACAACTTAGCACAAGCAAGGAGAATAACCGAAGAATGGTTAACGATTTATAATACCGAAAGACCGCATGAGGCATTAAATAACATGACACCGATTGAATATAAAACACTAAAACAGGCAGCATGATTTTCTACGTGAGTTGTGTACTAAGTTTGGGGTATTTACAAGTTATTTATAAAAAATGAGTAATGCTTTTTAGATATAAAGATTTTGAGTTGTGATATATCGCCATTCACCTAACAATAACTGATGATCAAATAAATTGTATTTACCGATCTGTACTCTAACCAGTCTTAAACAAGGAAAACCAACTGCAGCACACATTCGTCTAACTTGTCGATTTTTGCCTTCAGAAATGGTAATACTAATCCAAGATGTAGGTATTGTTTTACGTTCTCTAATGGAAGGAACCCTTTCCCATAATTGTGTTGGTTCGTCAAGAAAGGTTACTGTAGCTGGTGCAGTATAAAATTCTTTTAACTGTATACCTTTTCTTAGTTTATCTATAGCCTGTTGATTGATAAGTCCTTCAACTTGCACCCAGTAGGTTTTTGGTAATTTAAATTTTGGTGAGCTAATTTTAGCTTGTAATTTACCGTCATTAGTTAACAATAATAGCCCTTCACTATCAGTATCTAACCGACCTGCAGGATAAAACCTAGGTAAGTTTATAAAATTTTTTAATGTCTGATACTTTTCGTGTGGCGAAAATTGAGTCGTAACATTAAATGGTTTATTAAAAGCTATTAAGGTATTCATTTATTAAATATTTATTATAGTAACAGAATTAATATAAACAATCGGTAACATGCTATTCAATAATTTTCTATAAATAGCAAAAAAGCCCAGCACTACTGCTGGGCTCTCTCTATATTTAAAAGTCTGGCGGCACCCTACTCTCACATGGGTAATACCCACACTACCATCGGCACTACGGCGTTTCACTTCTGAGTTCGGCATGGGGTCAGGTGGGACCACCGCGCTATTACCGCCAGACATATCCTGTACTCTCTTTCTTTATCGCTGTCCATTATCTCATATCAACAACAATCACTCAATTCGGAACAAACTGTTTTTTCTATCTCTATTCTCTTTTCGATGATTTCCTCATCTAGCAATAACTTCTGCGTAAACCAAAACAACTCCGAGTTGTAAGGTTAAGACTCTCGGTTCATTAGT
>NZ_LZHA01000070.1:0-3972 GCF_001690335.1 Gilliamella sp. Gris1-4
TATAAATGGAATCATAAACGGGTGTATCGGGTGTATTGTGAGTTGAAACTTAATCTCAGGGTAAAGCGTAAACAGCGCATTCCTCCACGAAGCCCAGAAAGGCTATCAGCACCCAATAAACAAGGTGAATGTTGGTCAATGGATTTTATGAGTGACAGTAGTCGTAATCAACGTCGCTTTAGGACATTCAATGTTATCGATGACTTTAATCGTGAGGCGTTAGGGATTGATATTGCAGTAAGCTTACCAGCAGGAAGGATTTCCCGTTACTTAGATAAACTGGCCGAATATCATGGATATCCATTAAAAATACGGGTCGATAATGGGCCAGAATTTACAGGAAAAACCTTTATAAACTGGGCTAAATCACATGATATAACCATTGATTATATCCAGCCCGGTAGCCCTTATCAAAATGGCTTTATTGAACGATTTAATCGTACCTATCGTACTGAAGTACTCGATTTATATCTTTTTAACAACTTAGCACAAGCTAGGAAAATAACCGAAGAATGGCTAACGATTTATAACACCGAAAGACCGCATGAGGCATTAAATAACATGACACCGATTGAGTATAAAACACTAAAACAAGCAGCTTAATTTTCTACGTGAGTTGTGTACTAAGTTTGGGGTATTTACAAATTAGCTGTAGCATCCTATCTTAAAGATCATCTTTGCCCGCAACTTATAGGGCGAGATCCTCATCAAATTGAAGATATCTTTCAATATTTCTATAAAGGTGCGTATTGGCGCCGTGGTCCAGTTACCATGTCAGCCATTTCGGCCATAGATATGGCGCTTTGGGATATCAAAGGAAAATTGGCTAATATGCCACTTTACCAGCTACTAGGTGGTGCATCACGAACAGGGGTCATGGTGTATTGTCATACGACTGGTTCAAGTATTGATGAAGCATTAGATGATTACGCTAAACATAAGGAAATGGGGTTTAAAGCAATTCGCGTACAATGTGGTATCCCTGGAATGAAGACAACCTATGGTCAAAGTAAAGGTAAAAACCTTGCTTATGAACCAGCAACAAGAGGGAATTATCCTGAAGAACAATATTGGGCAACCGAGAAGTATCTTGATTTTATGCCTAAATTGTTTGATGCAGTACGAAGTAAATTTGGTTTTAATGAGCATTTACTGCATGACATGCATCATCGCCTAACGCCTATCGAAGCAGCTCGTTTTGGAAAAAGCATAGAAGATTACCGTCTATTTTGGATGGAAGATCCAACACCGGCTGAAAATCAAGAATGTTTCCGTTTAATTCGTCAACATACTGTCACACCAATTGCAGTCGGTGAAGTGTTCAATAGCATTTGGGATTGCAAACAACTGATTCAAGAGCAATTAATTGATTATATACGAACCACAATCACTCATGCAGGTGGTATTACCCATATGCGCCGTATTGCTGATTTTGCTGCTCTTTATCAAGTAAGAACAGGATCTCACGGACCCTCTGATTTATCTCCAATTTGCCATGCTGCAGCACTACATTTCGATATGTGGGTACCTAATTTTGGTGTGCAAGAATTTATGGGGTATTCACAGCAAATGCTAGAAGTCTTTTCACCAAATTGGACCTTTACAGATGGTTACATGCACCCAAGTGACAAACCAGGACTGAGTATCGATTTTGACGAAAAACTTGCTGAAAAATATCCCTACAACCCAGCTTATTTACCAGTTGCTCGTTTAGAAGATGGCACATTGTGGAATTGGTAATAGATGGAATGTAATGCTTTTTATTAATCATAAAAAGTAAGTTTGTAATAAATGGTGTATATCACCTTAATGATAGATAAAAAATAAATTTTTCAAAAAGATAAAACAATATCTATTAAGACTTATCTCTTAATAGATATAACAATTCTAATTTAGATATAAATGTATTGTTTTTATTACATATATTCAAAAGCAATATTATTTACGTAAAACGAGGTAATAATAAATGGCTTTTATTCATGAAAATTTTCTTTTAAATAGTAAAGTTGCACAGAAGTTATACCATGAGTTTGCTGAAAACCTACCAATCATTGATTACCACTGTCATTTAGAACCACGAGAAATTATGGAAAATAAAAGTTTTGATTCCATGTATGATTTGTGGTTATCGGGAGATCATTACAAATGGAGAGCAATGAGAGCTAATGGTGTTGATGAATTCTTAATTACAGGTGATGCTTCGCCACTAGAAAAGTTCAAAGCATGGAGTGAAACTCTTGAGAATACCATTGGAAACCCCTTGTTTCATTGGAGTCATCTTGAGTTAGCAAAATATTTTGGTATAACCGATACATTGAATGGAAAAAATCACAATGAAATATGGGAAAAGTGCAATGACATTATAAAAAATGAAAATTATACTGCTCAACAATTAATTAATTTATCAAATGTTGAAGTAATTTGTACCACTGATTCACCTTTAGATTGTTTAAAATATCATAGTGAAATAACAAAACAAGATAATTTTAAAACAAAAGTATTACCAACGTTTAGACCAGATGATGCCTTAGATTCTGATGGTGAAAAATTTATTTCGTTTGTAAAAGAACTTGAAAAGATAACATCAATTAAAATTAATAATTTTAATGATTATTTAGCGGCTTTAGAAAATAGAGTTGAATATTTTCATCAAAATAATTGTCGATTGTCTGACCATGGATTAATGGATATTGAGTTCCATCCAAGTGATATTGAAACTCAAAGCATATTATTTGAGAAAAAAATGAATAATATTGTTTTGAACAAAGTAGAAAAAATTCAATATAAATCTGCAGTACTAATAGCTTTAGCCGGATTTTATTCTAAAAGAAATTGGGCTATGCAAATTCATTTTGGTGTTATTCGTAATAATAACCAAATCATGTTGAAAAAAGTTGGCATAAATGCAGGATTTGATTCTATTTATGATCAACAAAATCTAGCCATTAATTTAAATAATTTTTTAAATAAAATTAATGAATTAAATTCATTGCCTAAAACTATTATTTATAATTTAAATCCTAGTGTTAATGATGTTGTTGCATCGACAATTGCAAATTTTCAAAATTCTGGATTAGTTAAATCTAATATGCAGTATGGTGCTGGCTGGTGGTTCAGCGATACAAAAAGAGGAATGTTAAGGCAACTAACAACTCTTGCTGACCATGGTTTATTAATGAATTTTGTAGGTATGTTAACCGACTCAAGAAGTTTCATTTCTTATACCCGTCATGAATATTTCCGGCGAATTTTATGCAATTTAATCGGTAAATGGGTTTCACATGGAGAAATACCTGAAGATTATCAATTGCTTGAAAAACTTATAACAGGCATTTGTTATAAGAACGCACTCTCATACTTTGAATTTTGAGAACAGATATAAATAGTAATATTTAGTTTTATGAGAGACATGTAAATACCCCAAACTTAGTACACAACTCACGTAGAAAATTAAGCTGCTTGTTTTAGTGTTTTATACTCAATCGGTGTCATGTTATTTAATGCCTCATGCGGTCTTTCGGTGTTATAAATCGTTAGCCATTCTTCGGTTATTTTCCTAGCTTGTGCTAAGTTGTTAAAAAGATATAAATCGAGTACTTCAGTACGATAGGTACGATTAAATCGTTCAATAAAGCCATTTTGATAAGGGCTACCGGGCTGGATATAATCAATGGTTATATCATGTGATTTAGCCCAGTTTATAAAGGTTTTTCCTGTAAATTCTGGCCCATTATCGACCCGTATTTTTAATGGATATCCATGATATTCGGCCAGTTTATCTAAGTAACGGGAAATCCTTCCTGCTGGTAAGCTTACTGCAATATCAATCCCTAACGCCTCACGATTAAAGTCATCGATAACATTGAATGTCCTAAAGCGACGTTGATTACGACTACTGTCACTCATAAAATCCATTGACCAACATTCACCTTGTTTATTGGGTGCTGATAGCCTTTCTGGGCTTCGTGGAGG
>NZ_LZHA01000071.1:0-31650 GCF_001690335.1 Gilliamella sp. Gris1-4
TTGCCAGAAGAGTTTGGTGAATGGAGCACTGTCTATAGGCGATTTAATTTGTGGTCTAAAAAAGGAATATTAGTTGATATTTTCAAACATTTATCACAACTAGCGGATTTTGAATGGGTGTTCCTAGATGGCTCGATTATCAGGGCTCATCAACATAGTACAGGCGCTGCAACGGAGTATTCCGAGCAAATAGGTCAGAGCTGTGGTGGTAATTCAACTAAAATTCATCTTGCGGTTGATAGTGGTGGTTTGCCTATTTGTTTTGAGCTTTCTGAAGGACAACGACATGATATCACTTATGCAGAAAACCTAGTTGAAAAGCTCGATGAAGTCAATACAGTGATAGCCGATAAAGGTTATGACAGCGAGCCTTTTCGGTGCTTTGTTCGTCAAAAAGGCGGACGAACGGTGATTGCTAAACGTAATTATGGTAAGGATATAGATAAAAGCAGTATGGATAGCTGCCTTTATCGCTATCGTCATTTAGTCGAGAATGCCTTTGCTAGAATCAAGCAATATCGTTCAATATCAACTAGATACGATAAGTTAGAAAGGAATTATGCCAGTATGGTATCACTGGCATTTATGTTAATGTGGCTGCCAATGTATTGTTGAGTAATTTATGTACAGCAAAGATCAACAGCCCCTAATTAAAACTGCACAAAGACACCAAGATCAATTCAAAGAAAATAATATTTTTAAGGAAATTTACTCTGAACGATACAATAATTTTTTAAACAAACCAAATATTACTAATGCTAAGACATGTTTTAATGCAAACCAACTAGCTAGTATATTCAATGCCTATAAATTATTTTATGTTGGATGTTCAAGGGCAAGAAATAAGCTGATTATTCTTCTTGATGAGAAGAGTATGGATTCTCAAACATTTAATAAGCAAAAAAATAAATTTAAGGACTTAGGATTATTAGTGTCTTAATTATTGTTATTTGTTTAAATTATGTAACTAACCCAAATTTCATCTAACTAAGATCAGCCTTTATTTCCCACTATTGTAATTAGTCGGTATAATGCCAACAATTTTATTGTTAAGTGAGTTATGCATGAAAACGCTATTTGGCAGTACATCTCGTGGGCTTGAAGAGTTATTAAAAAAAGAGTTAGAACAAATTGGTGCAATTAATTGTAAAATTGCGCAAGGTGGTGTTTATTTTGATGCCGATGACAAAACGCTATATCAATCATTATTATGGTCGCGTTTGGCATCTCGCATTTTACTACCTATTGCCGAGTTCGACATCTATAGCGATTTGGATCTGTACTCTTGTGTGTTTAATATTAAATGGCCAGATATTTTTGCTGTTGATAACTCTTTCGTGATTAATTTTGTTGGTATAAACGAGTTTATCCGTAATAGTCAATATGGTGCGCTAAAGATCAAAGATGCTATTGTCGATCACTTTTTGCGTCATACTAATGAACGTCCTAATGTAGCAAAACAAGATCCCGATATTCGACTTCATGCTTATTTAAATAAAAACCGTGTCACACTATCTTTAGATCTAAGTGGTAATAGTTTACATGAGCGTGGTTATCGAGAGCAAACAGGGAAAGCTCCACTAAAAGAAAGCCTAGCAGCAGCTATTATTATGCGTTCTGGTTGGAAAACAAATGAGCCATTGCTCGATCCGATGTGTGGTTCAGGTACATTACTAATTGAAGCGGCAATGATCGCATCACAAATCCCACCTGGTTTACATCGTAAACAGTGGGGATTTTTTGCTTGGAAAGGCTTTAACCCGACATTGTGGAACGAATTGCTTTTCACCGCAAAACATAACGTATCTAAAACAAACACTGCATTTATCGGTTATGATAATAATGCGACGGTACTTAAACGAGCTAAACAAAATGCTCTTCAAGCAGGTGTGGGGGATTTAATTACTTTTTCGATGCAAGATGTGACACAACTGACCAATCCATTGCCAACTGAAACGGTAGGCATGATCATCAGTAATCCACCTTATGGAGAACGCTTAGAAAGCGAACCTGCGCTTATAGCTTTGCATACGGCACTTGGTCGACAAATCAAACAAAATTTTGGTGGATGGCGCTTATCATTATTTAGCGGTGCGCCACAATTGTTAGATTGCTTACAAATGAGAGCAGAAAAACAATTCAAAGCAAAAAATGGCCCTCTCGACTGTATACAAAAAAATTATGTCATTGCTAAGCGTAATACTGAAGAAGCAATCACAAATTCCACTATTCCAGCTGCGGATTTTGCTAACCGATTACGCAAAAATAAGCAAAAATTAGAAAAGTGGGCAACCCAAGAACAACTAGAATGCTATCGGCTTTATGATGCAGATTTGCCTGAATACAATGTCGCTATCGATCGTTATAAAGATAAAATAGTGATGCAAGAATACGCAGCACCGAAAAACATCGATCCACAAAAAACTCGCCAACGGCTTTTTGATACTATAAATGCCACCATGTCAGTGCTTGAGCTTACCGCCGATCAGTTAGTATTAAAAACAAGAGAAAAGCAAAAAGGCAAACAGCAATACCAAAAACTAGGACAAAAACAGGACTATTTTTTAGTCCATGAATACCCGATTAATCAGCGCAAAACCACATTTTGGGTTAATGTGACCGATTATTTAGATACAGGATTGTTTTTAGATCATCGCTTAGCACGAAAAATGATTGGTGAAATGAGTGCAGGAAAAGACTTTTTAAACCTATTTGCCTATACAGGTAGTGCAACGGTTTATGCTGGACTTGGCGGAGCAAAATCAACCACCACGGTCGATATGTCTCGCACCTATTTGGAATGGGCAGATCGTAATTTAAAACAAAATGGTTTAACAGGTAAAAAGCATCGATTAATTCAGGCGGATTGTTTGCTCTATTTATCTCAAGCTAATGAGCAATTCGATTTAATTTTTATCGATCCGCCAACATTTTCAAACTCAAAACGGATGAACGATACCTTTGATGTTCAGCGTGATCATCTAAAATTGATGACGGATTTAAAACGTCTGTTAAGACCTAATGGTACTATCATTTTCTCCAACAATAAGCGTGGTTTTAAAATGGATAGTATCGGTATGCAAAACCTAGGGCTAACCTATCAAGAAATTACCAATAAAACGCTATCGCTTGATTTTAAACGCAATAAACAAATTCACTGCTGTTTTATTGTAAAACATCAATAAACACAAACCGCCATAAGGCGGTTAATTTATTAAAAATAAGATAAAATAAAAAAATTCAATAAAATCAATACCTTTTCTGAACGATTTTTAAATGATTTTATTTTCAATTTTTTCATTAAAAAACATTTAATTATAATAAGTAGAAATAATAAAATACAGCTAGTCTCATTTATCAAATTACCTTTGCTACTTTATTATTGCCAATACAACATAAATTACATATTACTAACAATTATTTATAAGGATATGGATGAAAAGAATAATTTTTTACTTGGTATTGATGTTATTGTCGAATTTTATTTCGAGCACATCATTAGCCGATGAATTTATACTCAACAAATACGATCCCAATGTTATAAAAACTGGCGAATACTCGCATTTCTACACAGATCCACTTACAGATACAAAAATATCCTTGCCAGCAAATAAATATAGTGCAATGAAAGTTGTCTTCCTTGATAGCTTTGTAGCAAACGATTGTGTATTCTATAAATTTAATCTAGAAAATGATGAGATTTTTTATTTAAAAGAACTGTGTTCTTCAAAAGAAATTGAATTTAATGGGCTAGATTACCTAGTTCAACCAGATAAATACAGCGAAATAGAGAAAAATGTACAGGATTTGAAAAAAATAAAAATTCCTAATCTAAATGATGTTGTGGTTAAAACCGTAACTGTCACAAAAGATGATATTTATGAAGTTACTTTTTCAAATGGGTTACAAATACAAAAAGAATATCTCAATGATTTTCTCAATTTAAGCAAAAAAATCACAAACCAAGATGATTTAAAATTATTAGTTCACTATATGAAAAAACACCAACTATCTTTTACAACAACATATAGTAATCAATATTTATTTTCAATGGACAATTCAACATCACCTATAAAAATTGACATACTTATTGATACAAATCTAGAGGTTTATCCCGAAGTAGATATTACTTATAAAGGCACTAAGGCTTTTATTAAAAGGTTTACTATCAATCAAAATAAGGCAACATATTCTTCTATTAATACGCGTTTTTACACCATTAGCTCTGATGAAAACCTTACAGTATATGAGTTGTTTTTCACCAAGCAAGAAGTAATTGAAAAGTATCGTTTCTATTTGGATAAAAAGATAACAGATTATATAAAATGGCTTAATGACAAAAAAAGTGCAAAAATAGTATTTTATGGAGATCTACAAGACGTCAGCCAAAAAATAACAAGAAAAAATATTATTCAATTAAAAGATATGATAAATATCAATGAATTATTAACTAAGTACTTTAAACGATCATTAGTAAGCTTAGAAAAAGATGAAGAAGATGATTAGCGTTAACTTACCAAGTTAGAGCTTAATTTTGTCCTATCATCAATATCGACAAAAAAGATATAAGCAATTGATTTTACATCTTTTATAAATTACACGTTAAGTGACTAAAATTAAAAGCTCAAATTATTTAGAGGGGGAATTTTTACATTAAATTCCTCCTGCTTACCTAACTATACTGATCAAAAATAATCTAGATTATAACGGTATCCTCTAAAAAACGTACTTAGCATATAATGTTAAACCTACCGAACCACAAGCACCGAAGTTTTAGCACCACGAACCACCCCAGAAGCATTAGATCCTAAAAGATGAGTTGAGATATTAGGACGACGTGAGCCTAGAATAATTAAATCGGGTTGAATTTCTTCCGCTAAACGGAGAATCTCATCCCTTGGATTACCAAATGCAATAGAAAAGGATACGTTTTCACGCGGTAAATCAATCGAGTCGATAAGTTTATGCAAGTCTTTTTCCGTTTGTACTGTAGCTTTATCCTTAAATTCGTCAAAACCAAATGAGTAAACATTCACAATGGCTGAAGCGACTGGTAATGTATGAAAAAAGATAACTTGGGCATTAGACAGTTTGGCTAAGCACTCTACATGTGGAATCACTTTCTTGGTTAATTGGTCTTCAAGCACATCGATAGGAACTAGAATTTTTTTGTACATAACTCCCCCCTTGCTTTGTTAAAGATTCAATTATATATTCAGTGAAGCTAAAATAGGTTTTACCTAGCTAGTATGATACTCATTTTAAATTTAAACTTTAATTATTTTTTATCCAATTTATGATGGAGATCAACATGAGCTATATTATTTATCAACCTAATATAAAAATCTAGTTAGAACACATAGTTGATCGTTATGGTCATATCGGGTTTAATGAACACCATTTTTCTTGGATTTTAAGAGATAATTAAAATGAGAATCATATTAGCATCAACATCTGTATCCCGTAAAAAAGTGCTCGAAAAATTAGCTATCCCTTTTGAGTGTGTACCGCCTGTATGCGATGAAACACCGCTAGTCGGCGAATCAGCTCAGCAATTGGTGGTTCGACTAGCAAAACTTAAAGCCCAATCATTAGCGACGCAGTTTGCTGATAGTTTAATTATTGGCTCTGATCAAGTTGGTGTGTTAGACGGTAATATTGTTTGCAAACCGCATACAATTGATAATGCCCGTAAACAGCTTCGACAAAGCAGCGGTAAAGCTTTCTATTTTTATACTGGTATGACAGTAATTAATACCAAAACACAACAACAAACCACTATTTGCGAACCATTTAAGGTGACTTTTCGGCATTTAACTGATTCAGAAATTGATGCTTACATTAGCAAAGAGAAGCCACTACAATGTGCTGGCAGTTTTAAATGTGATGAACTGGGCATCACCCTGTTTGATAAACTTGAAGGTGATGATATTAATTCATTAGTTGGGTTGCCATTATTAAAACTCAATAAAATTATGATCGAAATGGGTTGTAATCCACTTTTAATATAACAATTCAGTTAATAAATAAACCCATTAATCAATAAATCGCCCTGCTGACATTTTCATAACTTTTTGGCTATAACGGGCAACATCATGATCATGAGTGACAATTAATAACGCAGTGCCTTGCTGATGAATATCAGTCAGTAATTGCATGATTTCAGCAGCGCTTTCTTCATCAAGATCACTTGTTGGTTCATCAGCAATAATCATTTGTGGTTTACAAATCAGTGCTCTCAATATCGCAATACGGCGCATTTCACCGCCCGACATATTAGCTGGGTATGCATCTTGCAAATGGCTTATTTTGGTTTTTTCAAGCAACCTCTTAGCTTCATTTAAGGGATTTTGATTTGCTCGCTTGGTTAAATAAAAAGGCAGTCGAATATTATCAATTGCTGTTAAATTAGGTAGTAAACTGCTACCTTGAGGAATATAACCAATATGCTGATTGCGAAAGGCAGATACTTGCTGATCATTAAGATCAAACAAATTTGTATTATTAATAGTGATTTTTCCTTGCGTTGGTGTAAGTAAACCCGCAATCATATTTAGCAAAGTGGTTTTACCACTGCCTGATTTTCCCATAATGCAAATAAAGTCATCTTTTGCCATTGAAAAACTAACATTATTCACAGCTGAAAAGGTTTGTTGCCCTCTTGTGTAATCTTTACGTAGGTTTTTAACATTCAGTAACATTATTCGCCCTCTCTAAGGGTACTATAAGTATCAAATTTAGTCATAGATAAGGCACTATAGATACTTGATAAAGGTCCTATAATTAGCGTAAGAATAAAAACAACAATTGCATATAATAATGCATCAAATAGTGAGATATTTACACACGGCAAACCAATAGATTGGCAGATCAATAAGCTAAATGCATAAAGTAATACCGAGGCGATAACAATGCCACTAATTCCACCTAATGCACTAATAATTAAAGATTCACGAAGCAACATTTTGACTAAATCACGCCGTGAAGCGCCTAATATTCGTAATAAGCTAATTTCACGCTTGCGTTCATTTAAGCTTGAAGAAAATATCACAAAAATCACAATAATAGCTAAAACCCAAAAAATAGCCGATAGGCTATATACAATAGTTGAAAAGCTAGTTAACCATTTTGATATATTACTTAACATACCTTTGGTCATAATAAAATCAATATTATAGTCAATGGCGTATCTGGGCATAATTTGATTAACAATATCTTTAGGTTGATAATCTGAATTGACCTTAATGAAAATCGACGAGGCATAATCAGCAAAATGGTCGACATCCCCTTCAATTAATTTTGCATTTTTCATTAATGATTGGGCTGCCGACATAGTCATAAAGACAGAGGTATCAAATCCCATCCCTGTGCTATCCATTTTAGCAATAATTTTAAAAGGATGATTAAAAAATAAGATTTCATCGCCCACATCAGAACTAATTTTAGAACCAACAACGACTTGATTATCAGTAAGTGGCTCTGAAAGTTGTGATTGTAACCAAGGCTTAATTATAAAATCAGTATGCTGTTCAAAACCAATTAATTGGACTTTAGACGAACAACATCCTGCATTTAATGAAGCAATAAATAGCTGAGGTGAAATGGCCTCAATACCTTTGATACCTTTTATTTTATCAATCAAATCTACTTTTAAATAAAAAGTACTCGGTTCACCTCGCAATAAAGCAACCTCCATATTTTTTTCGTAACCATTAGGTACAATAAGAATATCAGCACCTAACCTGTTAGCCATGCCTGAAATACCAAGGCTGAGATTTTTCATCAGTATACTTCCACCAAACAAAGTCGCCGAAAAAAGCGTAATGATAATAATCAAACAGCAACTTCTAAACGGTCGCCGCTGAATATTTCGCCATGCTAAATTTGCCATGGTGATCGGTTTTTCGCACATATTGACTTCCCTGCTTGTTGGATTTAAATGTTATACCTATATCTGGTAAAGATAAGTGTGGTCTTTGTTTGATAACAAAACGCTATCAATTTTTTGTTCTTTTATTTAAGTAATAGATGTTAATAACAGCGACAATAAATAATAAACCTGATAATAAAACTAACGCCGGTTTAGACCCCATATTGCATCGCATCATTTCATTACCGCAAACACCAATTAGAATTGTTGGTATAGCTGCCGCTAATAAAGAAATACACGCAAGTGCCATACTTAATCCTATTCGCACAAAAGCAGTGCGGCTAATTAATAGCAATGCACCAATGGCTATCACTAAACAACCAATGCCAATTTCAGCTCTTGCTGTCCAAAAACATTTCATGATTTTTCCTGTGCCACTATGTATATGCCCGTTATGTGCTACCTCGCTACTAGCGTGATTCAATGTATCAATGGGCATGGTTACAACGTCTGGAAGAGGACAAACTGGCAATATATATAATGGAAATAAGATAATTAATACTCCAATAATAATAAAGATACTTGATGAAATAAGACGGTTTTTCATATATAACAACCTTCAGTTGATTAATTATCAATTACACGTGCAACCTTGCCGTGCTCCAGTACTACGGTAGTTTGTGCATGTTTTGACACTTCTAGTGAGTGAGTAACTACAATAATGGTACTGCCTTCTTTGTGCAGTTCATGTAATAAATTCATGACCATCGCTTCGTTGCTTTCATCTAAATTACCAGTTGGCTCATCAGCCAAAATCAGTTTTGGATAGTTAATCAATGCTCTAGCAATACAAACACGTTGCTGTTCACCACCTGATAACTGCCTAGGTAAATGTTTAGCTCGAGCAGCAAGCCCAACACGTTCAAGTGCTTGCATAGCCTCTTTTTCGTCAACCATACTATGATAATATTGAGCAAGCATGACGTTTTCTAGTGCGGTTAAATACGATACTAAATGAAATTGTTGAAAGATTAGACCTATCTTATCTCGACGTATTTCGGTTAATTCTGACAAAGAAAGCTGAGTAATATCTTGCCCGTCTAAAATAACTGAACCAAGTGAAGGTTTATCCATACAGCCTATGATATTCATCAAAGTTGTTTTACCACTACCAGAAGGTCCCATAATCGATAACCATTTACCTTCTTCGACTGTTAAATTCACTTCAGAAAGTGCATGAAGAGAACCATAAATTTTAGACACATTTTTTACTTCGAGCATATTCATACTTTATATCCTATTCACCGCGTAATACTAACGCAGGCTCTACTTCAAGAGCTCGTTTTACCGGAATTAAACACGCAATTACCGTTACTATCACTGAGATAATGATAGTGGTTGGGATCAGATAAAACTCAATAATAATTGAACGTCCAAACACATTGGTACTAATAATTTGAGCAAAGATAAGCCCGCATATCGCCCCAATAATGCCACCAATAACACCTAAAACTAATCCTTCAGCTAAAAACTCTTCTGCAATACTTTTATTGTTGGCTCCTATCGCTTTTTTAAGACCAATTTCTTTACGACGCTCCATTACCACTGTCATCATAGTGGTAGCTACACAAATCATGGTAAGAACGAGTACAACAAAAGTAACTAAATAGAGTAACGAGGACAGTTTGCCTAATACAGATGCTTCTGACTTTGTCACCCATTTAATTAAATGAGGTTCTACTGTTGTCATTTGTTTTTTTATTTTTTCAATGTACTGTTTTAATTCTGTTTCCGTAGCGGCAATGCTTACTTCAACAACTTCGGCTTGCTCGCTTTCTTCAAGTAATTCTTCTAAATCGTGCAGATCAACAAAAATAAAGTTATCTTCGGAACGTCCAGTTTTAACAATACCTGTAACGGTGAGTTCTTCATCAAAACGAGAATCTTGTTTAGATTTGCCGGAAATCGGCATAGTGCTACCAATGTTTAATTTAGCAAAGTTAGCAATATCAGTACCAATCATTATTTCATGTGAATTTTGTGGTATTGAACCTTCAATAGACCAATAAGGACTGGTTTTTACCACTTGTTTAAAGTCGGTCCCCACAATAGTATAAGGTTGCTGATTACTACGAATTGAATTATAACGAAATGGGGTAACACCAAGTAATTTATCTTCTGGTAAAAAGGCAACCGCTTTATTAACCTCTGTCATTGCTACTGTTGATTGATTATTGGCAGGTAGTAGTAGAAGATTGGCACCATAAGAACGGAATTCTTGTCCCATTTGCCGTGGTATATCATAACAAAGTGTGATCATACCAAGAAGAACCGTTGCACCAATAGCAACGCCAAGCAAGGCAATTGTAATGCGAGAACGGCGTCGTATAAGTGAACTTAACACGGTTTTAATTATAAAGCGCCTATTTTTATTGATCATGAGACTTACCTTTCACCTTATCGACCATGTAACACATCAGTTGGACGCAAAAACATCATAATACGCAATGCTGGTAAACTACCTAAAAAGGTAATTAAGATCACCATAATTAGGGCTAAAGGAATAATTATCATCTTAGGCTCAACAAAAGAACCAAACACTGTATGACCAATAATTTGCGCAAAACCAAAACCAATAAAGTAACCAAAAACTCCACCAAGTAAAGCAATAATAAAGATTTCAGTTAATATTAGCATTGCAACAGCTGTATTAGTTGCACCAAGCGCTTTTAATAGGCCAATTTCGGTACTGCGCTCTATAACGTTAGCAGTAACCAAATTCGAAATAGCAAGCGCCGAACAAATCAATGATAAGACAGTTAATAATAACATTAGTAATTGTGTTTTTTGTAAAATAGATCCTTCTGACTCAGCAACTTGCATAATAGCTTTAACACGTACATCAGGCATTAACTCTTCTAGCTGGTATGCAATTGAGCTAATATAAGCAGTGCAATACCATGTATCCCATTCTGTTCTAGATAAACTGTTTGGATCTTGTGCTGCTTTACGAGCTAATTCGTTTTCTGGGGTGGTTAATGCACTAACCTCAACACGTTCAACCAGTCCTGATTTATCTGCAATATTTTGAGCAACAGGCAATGATACATAAATCTGCGTATCTTCAGCACCACCACTATGAAAAATATTGTTAATCGTTAATGTAAACTTTTTGTTTGTTTCCGTTGAAATTATATCTATCTTATCACCTAACTTTAGATTCCACTGTTTGGCTACAGATTCACCTACCATAGCTCCTTGCAAATTATCATCGGTCATGGTGTTTCCTTCAATTGTCCACCATGATTTCATGGCTAACATACCGGTATTAACTTGATCTCCAGTTGGAATATTAAGGTGTTTATTGAACCAAGTACCAACAACTGTAATCGGTTTATCGTTAAAGGAGGCTTGCGTCGTTAGGAAAGGGGCAAAATCAACAATATTATAAGCCCAAAAAATCATCTTAATTTTAACAAGTTCTTCTTCTTTAATATACTGCACAGCTTGCCCACTATCATTGTTATCAAGCTGGTACATTTCATTAATGACAGCACTACCACGAGGAACGATATTGAGATTAGCACCATAGGCTTTTAGCTCTTGATTCACCTTATCACCTACGTCAAACATTACATTTAGCATAGCAGTAGCAAGCGAAACACCCAATGCAACCGTTAAGGCAATAAGAAAAAGTTTCTTTTTTTGGCGAATTAAAACACTTAATAACATTCTACAAAACATACAATATTCCTTTTAATACGCTTTTATTTGAAACGACTTTTCTCTGCTTCAAGGTTAGCTGGACGAATCACCATATTGCCGTCAATAATTTCGTATTTAAGTGGAACAGGGTTACATCCTCCTGAAAATCCAATCGTTGCAATGTTCATTACTACATCGCACAAAATACAAACGACTTGATCACCGCGTTGGTAGTAACCACTTGCACCACAAATATCACAAGCATCAAAACCTACACCATAAGCATTATCGCTTTTTTTAATAACAATAAAGCGAACTAAAGTTCCATCTGTTGCTTGATAACCATAACGATGTAAATTACCGTCGTTCACTTTATCGAGAGGGATAACAATTAAACCATCAGCATTAGGCGATATAGGCTCTGCCGGTGTAAGTTCTACGCCTTTTTCAAAAATGTAACGTGCGCGCGTCACAGTATATGCGGTTATTGCTGTCCCAGCCATAATCATTAGGGCAGATCTTCTATCGCTACGTAATTGTGCTTTAAGTTTACGAATTTGAGCAGGGTTATTACCCACTAACGAAGTTGTTTTTGATTTGATATACAAAACAATGGCTAAACAAAGCACAATTGCCATGAAAATAAAGATAAAGAAATTAACATGACCAAGAATAAAAATAACCAACTCCATCATCCATGGTTGGGATGAAATAAAACGCCTAACAATTAAAATTTGTAGAATATTAATACTATTTTGAATAGTGAAAATAATAATTGACAGTGAAGTAATAGCAAAAATAAATTTTGTCGATAATCGTCCACATATACGGAAAGTAAATAGCCCAGTTAACAAGATTATAAGTAAAGCAAATCCATAACCAACCCATTTAAACAAGTAATCATTATTAAAAATAGAGTCCATTCCGACAGAAAATTCGAATGGATAGAGCATTAAATTAGGTAAAGACTGTGCACTTATCAAACCAATACTTAGCACAAATAACATTGTAAAAAAGAATTTACCAGTTCGATTATGGGTGGATTTTTGCAAGCAAATAGCAACAATCAACGGTATAGCAATAATAACCCAAGGTATGATCACTCCAAGATCATAATATTCACGAACAGCAAACCCTGTGTTGCGTTTTAAAATGGCATAAATCAATGCAGCAATAAAGCCCAATACAAAACCAAACAAAATAATTTTTTTAATATGATGAGGCGTGGATCTTATAATTGCAGCGCTCAGTAATGCCATCATCATTGCTGGAACGAAAGTATTATCGGTAATATTGATAAGGTATTGAAGCATATTCATTGCCTAACTATTGCAAATATTATTGGTGAGCATAATGCTCACCAATAACTGATTATTAATTATTTAATATAATTAGTTATTTTAAAATCATTACCATGCGCGTGGAATGTAATCAAAGTCCCAAGAGACTTCGATAGGTTTGCTCCAAAATCGTCCTTCCACACCTGTTTCTTTATCAACATGTAGTAAATAACCTTGTTTTTCTGGATTTTCAATCATAAATGTTACTTTATATTTACCAGCACCATCTAGTTTTATATTATTACCATAGTGAGGACCATCAGATGCATTCATTGGCATAAAGTTACCTTCAATCACTTTATCACTGCCTTGCTTTTGAATTTTATATTTTACAGTTAAGTAAGGAACAAAATCACCTACACCATAACCTAAGTTATTACCTTCTGCAGCTGAAATATCAGCTTCAATGTGCATGTCTGATTTTGAGGCTGGTAAACCACCCATACCAGCGGGTTCCATATCAACAGGTTGGAAATAAACAGCACCAATGTGTAATGGCCCCACGGTTACTTCATCACCAATTGGAAACTCTTCAAATCCTTTTTGTTCGCCAGGTGTTGGTGCTGCTGCATGAACGAATGAAGATAAGGCAAGTATTGAAGCAATACCTGCTGATAAAACTAATTTTTTCATTGAAAACTCCTTCTCTTAGTTTTTGAAAATTTATTACACTTGTTTTTTGGGGTATTAGCACAACTCAGTTTTTCAATCCGCATTTATGCAATTTTAAGCAAATAAGCAAATAAGCAATATTAATAATTATTGCTTTTTACAACTATGTTTAGCTTTGTAATATATGACAGAAACTACTACAATAAATACCATAATTATTTGTGGAACTAATGTCTCGACTGTTGGATAAATACCTAAAACTTCGACAGAATGTATAAAATCAACAGAGGTAACTGGGATCATATCTGCCTCTTGTAATTCTTTTACTCCACCACCGGCAAAAGCTATTGCCATGATATACATCAAAATACTAGTGCCAATAAAGAATGGACGAATTGGTAATTTCATGGTACCAAAACGAATAACGACAAAAATAATCGCAAGAATTATCGTTCCAATAGCTAGCCCATACCAAACCATATCCATGTGTTCTTTAGCTTCAACTAGCATTGCTTGGTAAAACAAGATGGTTTCAGCTCCTTCTCGAAAAACAGCTAAAAAGGCAGCAAAACCCAAGGCAAAGCGACTACCAGATGACACTGCAGTTTGTACCTTTTCTTCAACATAGCTTTTCCAAGCCTCAGCTTCTGCCTTTGAAAACATCCAATTACTAATAAAAAATAGTACAACTGTTGCCAAGAGCATAGCAATTCCTTCAATAATTTCTTGATTTGCGCCGCTAATATCAAACACAGTATGAAGAGCAATTGCCGCTAAAATACTGGCAAAAATAGCTACAAGTGAGCTCATATAAACTACTTTTACCATGGCAAGATGTCCAGAACGAACCAAATAAGCTGAAATTGCCGCAATCACTAAAATCGCTTCCAGTCCTTCCCTAAAAATGATAATAAACGAAGCTAACAGAATGCTCCAACCGCTCTCTTGCTTACCATCTAGTTCGTTAGCATCTTCATGTAACATTTTTAAAATAGTATCAATTTCGTTTCTAACGACTTTGTTCGATGCCCTATCGGTCATTAAGCGCTTAATTTTGGCAAATTGATATTCGGTATCGGTTCCCCGTTTACCCGAAATATAAGACATAACCGCACGCTCAACCCCATGCTTTTCATAAAAGCCAAAATAGGCATTATTAACTCGAGCTTTAGCACGCTCAACATCTTTCATAAAATAGATATCATATGCGTCATTTAAGATGGTATCCATTTCGTCAACAATAGCATTCCAACTTTCGTATTTTTTTCCGGCAGCATAAGATGATGGAGCCAAAACCATTAAACTTCCAATAAGGAGCAAAGCAAGTGTTAAAAATCGTTTCATATCCTGACTTTACCTTTTATTTTCCTATTAAAAGCATACCTAGTGGCTTACTGCCTTCAGGTAATTGTAGCTCTTGGCTAATAACTTCTGGTTTAATGGAGTGAATATAACGAGCGCTTAATTTTAGTGCCGACGCAACTAAATAAGCGTTTTGACTCATTGCTCCAACGGCAGTGTAACTAAAGTTAGCGATTTGTTCTGGATTTATATCGGCTAATGCACTAGCATCCGACACAAAAATCAATGAATAGGGTGCTCGCTTTGTAAAACTTTGCAAACCAATATCAGCACGAATATCTTTATTATTAATTTCTTTTAAATAATGACCTTCCCACTCATATAAAAAAGTACCCTTTTCACTGGCGAGGTAGATTCTCACATAAGGAGGTTTACCCTTAACCATCGGTATCGTCCACCCTGTTTTACCACGATTTAAACCACTTGCAGCCCATAGTACTGTCGAAAGTTCGTCATCAGAAATTTTACCAGTAGGAAAGCCACCTCCAGAAGTTGAAGATCGTTTTTTTAAACTTTCAAATAGACTCATTCCATCTTTAGTTTGAGGGGTAGGTAACGCAATATCGGCATAACAAAAAGAGTGTGAAAACAGATATACAAATAAAATAACAACTATTTTCCGTATAAACCACGGCATAACAACCTCGGATATTATCGCAATAAATTCGTCAATATCTTATTGCGAATAGAATTAATTATCAACCTCAAATAATAACAATTATCATTTAAGGTGCTATGGCACTATAATTTTTATTTATACAATATATACTTAATTTCGAATTTCAAAACTACAAATCAAACAATATCAACCGATATTTTTATTTTTTTATTCATTAAGTATATACTTAGGCAAAATTGAGTTCTGAATATATTGAGTAACAAATCTTATGCCATTATCGACATTAATTGTTTTGCCACTTTTTATTATTACAATTGTTTTTGCCTCACTCTTTAAACAGACAAAATGGCAAATGCTAAGCATAATTTTACTAACAATCTTTATTGTAATGGAGCTAACTTCTATCTATTTTAGTGGTGGCTTTATTGATTATCAGTTTTATGTAAATTTAAACATTAATGACATAATCGAAGGGCTATTTATTTTTAAATTACAAGCAGCCTTAGTTATCGTTGTCTTTTTTGCCCTTATTTTTTTGCTATCAAAACTCGCAGATTTATGCAAACGTAAATGTCATTTAGTGTTTCGTCTATTGCTAGCCTTTGTGGCAATAGTATCCATCAGTTACCATAATGGTCCATTCAGTCGCTTATACGAAATCTATCAAGTTACAAGCGCACCTAGTGAGCCATTTGAGCAGGCGTTACAATCACTTAATATGACTCACTATACCAATAAAGATCAGCTTGTTAGCTATCAAGGTAAAAATATTATTGTTTTATCTTTAGAATCATTTGAACAAGGCTTTTTCGATTTTGAGGATATTACCCCTAATTTACAAAAACTTCGCCAAGATTATACCTTTTTTGCTAATATGCCCATGAGTCCAGGAAGCTCATGGACTACCGCATCAATGTACACTTATATGACCGGTATGCCCTTTCTAATTGGTGGCTACACAACATCACCACTAATGCGCGCAGACAAGACCAATCTAGTTAGCCTAGGCGATATACTTAATCAAGCGGGTTATCAAACCCGTTATGTAATGGCTAGCCCTGATTTTGCTGGTATTGGTCACACAGCAGAACTGTTTGGTATGCAAGTCATTTCTGAAAAAAACTATGTCGGCCAATATCCACCAGCACCTTTTGGGCTGTATGACAAGGACATTTTTGATGTAGCGCAAAAACAAATTACTGAAATGCGCAAAACAAAAAAACCTTTTGCTTTATTTATTTCAACTGTTTCAACTCATGCACCAAATGGTTTTGATGATGAAAGAATGAAATCGGTTATTTCACCAAAATCAGATAATATGTCTTTCGTTGCTGCTTCACTAGATCATAATTTGGGAATTTTTATCCAACATCTAAAAGACGAAGGTGTATTAGAAGATACTGTATTTTATATTTTTCCAGATCATTTAATGATGGGAGCTGGTACACCAACAATCAATCGTCTTTCAGAAAAAGAGCGCAAACTTTATTTATTAACAAATGCACATACGCAAGATCTACAAAAAAACACTGAGCAGACTATTTATCAGATTGACTTACCTCGTTTAATTTTAAATGGAGCCCAAGTCAAAACTAACGCTAAATTCTTGACTGACTATTTAACTGAACCTAATTTTGATAAAAAACAGTTTATTGAACAAAATAAATCTAATATTGCAACGCTCAATAATTCAGCACAAGTATTTAAATAGGCACGAAAAATGACGTTTGATACATTAATTTTTGTCTCTACAATTAGCTTTTTAGGTATGATCTCACCTGGGCCTGATTTCTTTTTGGTGTTAAAAAATAGCTTAAGCTATAACCGCAAGATGGCATTGCTCACTTGCCTAGGCGTCATCATCGCCATCTTAGTTCATATGAGCTATTGTATTGCTGGCATTGCAGTACTTATCACCACCACTCCACTTCTTTATAACGCCTTACGCTATGCGGGTGCCACATACTTAATATGGCTTGGCATAAAGGCACTACTCGCTCAAAAACCGAATACCACCTATATTGGTAAGCCACAACTCACGCAGCCAATTTCAGAAAAATCAGCCTTTATGCAAGGTTTTTTATGTAATTTACTTAATCCTAAAGCAACGTTATTTTTTTTAGCTACCTTTACTCAAGTGCTTAATGCAGAATCATCAACACTTGATAAGCTAATCGTTGCGTTTATTATTTGGATTGAAGGTGTTTTTTGGTGGCCTTTTGTCGTCTTTATTTTTCAAAGAAAAAGCGTACAACGACGTTACTTTAAAATTCAATTTATAATTGATAAATTACTAGGATGCATTTTAATTACCCTAGGAATTAAAGTCGCCTTAGGTTTTTAGCTTATTAAAAAGTAACTAGCAAATATTAAGGTTAAAATACATACTTTTTTGAATATTTAAACATTAATTGTTAAACTAATACCTATTCAGTTTTTATAATCATTTCAACCTTGCATCCTGATTATAAATTCACTGATAACTCATTTTATTCAATAGGCTAATTAAATGGATAAATTATTACAATATGGTCGAGAGCTTCTTGAATTAGAGATACACGAAGCACAAAAATTACCAAATCGACTTGGCAGAGATTTTGTTAACGCATGTCAGCTTATTTTGACCACCAAAGGTAAAGTCGTTGTTTCGGGTATCGGAAAATCTGGACATATAGGAAAAAAGATTGCCGCCTCGTTAGCTAGTACAGGAAGCCCTGCTTTTTTTATGCACCCATCGGAAGCTTTGCATGGCGATTTAGGGATGGTAACTCAAAACGACGTAGCCATTTTAATTTCATACTCAGGCCGCGCTAAGGAATTTAATTTAATTTTACCTATTCTTACCGAAATGCAGGTGCCTGTTATTGCTATCACTGGAGGGTTGGATTCACCACTTGCTAAATCAGCCCAAGCAATTCTTGATATTTCAATTGAAAAAGAAGCCTGTCCTATGGGGCTTGCACCAACATCTAGTTCAACTAATACATTATTAATGGGGGATGCGCTAGCAATTGCAGTAATGCGAGCACGAGGTTTTAAAGAAGAAGATTTTGCACGTTCCCACCCAGCAGGTAGCTTAGGTGCAAAATTACTCAATCATGTCAAAGATGTAATGCGAACAGGTGATCGTGTTCCTAAAATACCACAAACTGCAACCGTATTTGATGCCATGCTAGAATTAAGCCGTACGGGAGTAGGACTAGTTGCAATCTGCCAAGATAATAATAAAATAATTGGGGTATTTACCGATGGCGATTTACGTCGCTTATTATTAAAAAATGGTACATTACAAGATAACATTATGGACGTTATGACCAGCCTAGGATATCGAATTCCTGAAAGTTGGAAGGCCGTCGAAGCTCTAAAATTATTTACTGATCATAATATTACTGCCGCTCCGGTTGTTAATAACAACGATGAATTAGTAGGTGTTTTAAACATCCATGATTTGCATCAAGCTGGTATTAGCTAAAAGTATTGGTAAATACCTATTGCCAAAAGGTACTATCTATTGAGATAATTACCGACCTAAATTTTTGTCGTTAGACGGAGATCCAAGAAAAGTTACACAATGATAAGGCAAATGATTCTAGAAATCATAGCAAGTTGACATTGTGTTGTATATTTTTAACCAAAATTAATAGATGATGAAACAACAATGGCAGAAAAGCGAAATATCTTTCTAATTGGCCCTATGGGGGCAGGAAAAAGCACAATAGGCCGACAAATTGCACAACAGTTAGGCATGGATTTTTTTGACTCAGATCAAGAGATTGAAAAACGTACTGGGGCCGATATTGCATGGATTTTTGACCTAGAAGGAGAAGAGGGATTCCGTGCCAGAGAAGAAAAAGTCATTAACGAATTGACTGAAAAACAAGGCGTAGTTCTTGCAACTGGTGGTGGTTCAGTCTTATCTAAAGAAACACGCAATAGATTATCCGCTCGTGGGATTGTTGTCTATCTTGAAACAACCATTGAAAAACAGATGGCAAGAACACAAAAAGATAAACGCCGCCCATTACTACAAGGAAGCAACACACCACGCGAGCTTTACGAAGAGCTAGCTGGAGAGCGAGAACCCCTTTATGAAGAAATTGCTGATATTACAATTAAAACCGATGAGCAAAGTGCCAAAGGCGTTGCTGGTTATATTATTGATAAAATAGAGCAAATTTAAACCATCATTTTCATTTTTGGTGGCAAGTTATCGCGAAGCAAAAAGCCTATTGCTAGGTTGAGGAGTAAGTATGCGTGTAGATAAAGAGGATCGTTATATATCAGAACAACCTAATAAAGGCGCTATCCTCACATTAAAATTATTAAGAACATTGAATGATTTGATTAATAAAAAGTTAATCATAATTATTCTGTCAGCTGCTATTATTCTGTTATTGCTTTGCTTTATTTTATTCAATTCTGCAAAAAAAGATGAACCAACACCATTAACACCACCAGAAATCAATGGTGTTGCAACATCGCAAGCGCCAGATAATTCCGCAGTTCATGATCAAAATGATCTAACAATGAATACAACGCAAAATACCGGCTCAGACGCACAAATTAATCAATCGATTAACCAACAACGTTCTGAAATACCTAATGATAAATATGGCAATTTAGATTCAGCCGATAATCAAGGCAATCCCTCTAAAATATCCAGTAATAAAATTGAACCATTATCGCCACCAAATATCATTGGGTCTTCTGATTCAAATAGCGTTAAAAAGGATAAGAATTCAACTAAAACTAGTACAAATAAAAACAATACTGATAAAAAAGCACTTCATCATAAAACAAATGAAAATGTGACTTCAGCAAATAATTTGAAACTAGATAATAATAGTTACAGTATTCAACTGACAGCGTCAAAATCAGTCGACGGTCTAAAAAAGCTAGTTGACCAACATCATATAACTAATTATCAAATTTATGAAACCAAACGGAATAATAAAAAATGGTATATTTTAATTAAAGGCAACTACTCTTCATCTGAAGAAGCGCATAAAGCAATCAAGTCTTTACCGAGTGCACTACAAAAAGACAAACCATGGGTCAAATCTAGTGCAACAATTAATAAAGAAAAAGCAGCAAAATAACCAAGGATATCGTTTATTTATCCGATCAACGACAAATAGGAGTATCCGTTGAAGAAGCAACGAGCCTTTTTAAAATGGGCTGGAGGAAAATATGAACTTGTGGAGACAATTAAACGGTATCTACCAGAGGGCGATCAACTAATAGAGCCTTTTGTTGGAGCTGGTTCTGTTTTTTTAAATACTAATTACAAAAGTTATATCTTAGCAGATATCAACCATGACTTAATTTCGTTATTTACATTATTAAAAACAAGTCCAGATCAATTTATCCGTGATCTTAGATTACTATTTGTTGCTCAAAATAATCATCCGGATGCGTTTTATCAGCTGCGTGATGTATTTAATGGAAGTAAAGATCAGTATATTAGATCGCTTTTATTTGTTTATTTAAATCGGCATTGTTATAACGGTTTATGTCGTTATAACAACAATGGACTATTCAACGTACCGTTTGGGCGTTATAAAACAATTTATTTTCCTGAAAAAGAGCTTTACTTTTTTGCAGAAAAAGCTCAAAGGGCAGAATTTATTTGCGCACCTTACCACGAAGTAATGAAGAAAGCGGCACAAAATTCAGTAATTTATTGTGATCCACCCTATATACCTCCGAATGAATCAGCTGGATTTACGGCTTATTATTCAAATATATTTGGATTTGAAGAACATAAAAACTTGTCGGAATTAGCTGAAACTATAGCATATAAAAAAAACATACCAGTGCTTGTGTCAAATCATTATACTGATTACACAATGAGCCTATACAGCAAAGCAAGCGAGCTTTATCGAACAGAAATGCGACGTTCAATTAGCTGTGCCGGTAAAGGACGAAAAAAAATTGACGAGATTCTAGCATTATACAAAAAGTCTTAAATAGGCTTGAATATAAGGCGAGTTATTAGAGGTAAATTATGAAAGAATACATTATTGCTCCATCAATATTATCAGCTGATTTTGCTCGCCTTGGTGAAGATACGCAAAAAGTGCTAGATGCAGGAGCTGATGTAATACATTTTGATGTTATGGACAACCATTTTGTACCTAATCTCACAATGGGGTCAATGTTTTGTAAAGCTTTACGAGACTATGGTATTAAAGCCCCTATTGATGTACATTTGATGGTATCGCCTGTTGAAGAGATAATTACCTCATTTGCTAAAGCTGGCGCAACCAATATATCTATCCATCCAGAAGCTACTGTCCATTTGGATCGTTCATTACAGTTAATTAAAGATCATGGCTGCACAGTTGGTATTGTACTTAACCCTGCTACACCACTTGATTATTTAGATTATGTCATGGATAAAATTGATATTATTTTATTAATGAGTGTTAATCCAGGTTTTGGAGGCCAGTCTTTTATACCTTCAACAATTAAGAAATTACAACAAGCCAAACAACGTATTATTGAATCTGGACGCAATATTCGTTTAGAAATTGATGGCGGCGTAAAAATTGACAATATTGCCGAAATAGCTAGAGCTGGTGCCGATATGTTTGTTGCTGGTTCAGCTATATTTAGCCAACCCGATTATAAAACAGTTATTGACGCCATGCGTAAAGAATTAGCAGGAGTTGAACATGAATAAACTAGAAAATATTCAAGCAGTAGCTTTTGATTTAGATGGTACATTAGTTGACAGCGTACCAGGACTAGCATTAGCAACACAAAACATGTTAGCAGACTTGAATCTACCTACAATCAGCAACGAACAAGTCAAAAATTTTGTAGGCAATGGTATTGATATTATGCTAGAACGAGTATTCAAAGCAATTGAAGTCGATCCATCAACAGAACTATTTGCCAAAGCTAAAGATCTATTTAATCAACACTATGATAAAGTCATCGATGCAGAAACAAAACTATTTCCCAATGTTAAAGAGACCTTAAAAGTACTTCACGATAATAACTATCCACTAGCATTAGTAACCAATAAACCGGCACAGTTTTTGCCTGCTTTGCTGACTTCTTTAGGCATAAAAGAGTACTTTTCATTAGTGCTTGGCGGAGGAGATGTGATCAAATTAAAACCACACCCTGCCCCTTTATACCAAGTAATGGCTAAATTTGGATTATTCTGTGATCAGTTACTTTTTGTTGGTGATTCAAAAAATGATATTACTGCAGCCCAAAATGCTAACTGCCCAACTGTTGCATTAAGCTATGGTTATAACTATGGCATATCGATTGCCACTAGCAACCCTGATTTCTTATTTGACGATTTTAAAGACATATTAACATTATTACCTCAGCCAAAAGCTAAGGCAAAAAAATAATTAGCATAGATTAGGAATAAATTATGAGCAAACCGATTGTATTTAGTGGCGCTCAGCCATCAGGAGAACTAACACTTGGTAACTACTTAGGTGCTTTAAAGAATTGGGTCGCTCTGCAAGGCGAATATGATTGCATTTATTGTATCGTCAATCAACATGCAATTACCGTACGCCAAGATCCGAACAAATTACGTAAAGCCACATTAGACACACTCGCTCTATATTTAGCTTGTGGTATTGATCCGCAAAAAAGTACCATTTTTGTACAATCACAAGTGCCTGCACATGCAGAACTTGGCTGGGCATTAAATTGTTACACCTATTTTGGTGAACTTAGCCGTATGACTCAATTTAAAGACAAATCATCTCGTCATTCTGAAAACATCAATGCGGGATTGTTTGATTACCCAGTACTGATGGCTGCGGATATTTTGCTCTATCAAGCAAATTTAGTACCTGTAGGTGACGATCAAAAACAACATCTCGAATTATCACGCGATATTGCTATGCGATTTAATGCGCTTTACGGTGACATATTTACTATTCCTGAGCCATTTATTTCGAAAGTGGGTGCTCGCGTCATGTCACTACAAGAACCCACTAAAAAAATGTCTAAATCAGACGAAAACCGCAATAACGTAATTGGTTTACTCGAAAATCCAAAAGATATCGAGAAAAAAATCAAACGTGCAATGACCGATTCAGATGAGCCACCTGTGGTACGTTACGATCTAAAAAATAAAGCTGGTGTTTCAAACCTACTTGACATTTTAACTGGCGTGACAGGTAAGCCTATCAGCGAACTTGAAAAAGAGTTCGAAGGCAAAATGTATGGCCACCTTAAAACCGAAGTAGCAACACAAGTCATTGATATGCTAGCTACACTTCAAGCAAAGTATCATCAGTATCGAGATGATGAAAGTTATCTAATTTCAATAATGCAAGAAGGGGCAGAAAAAGCACGCTCAAAAGCCGAACCAACTTTGAAAAAAGTTTATAATGCGATCGGTTTTGTATAATTGAAAAATTAATAACTGATTGTTACTAAAAATAAAACAGTATGCAATGGCTTTAATATACAAGGAAAATGGGTAACAATTGAAGCCATTTAAATATACAGGTTAGTTATGAAGATTATTATTCTTGGTGCAGGACAAACAGGTAGTGCGCTTGCTGAATATCTTGTTACCGAAAAACAAAACGATGTCACGGTGATTGATGAAAATTATGATAAATTGCAATCATTACAAGAACGTTTTGATTTACAGGTGATTTGCGGAAAATCATCTTACCCACAAGTTTTAGAAAGCGCTGGTGCTGAATCAGCTGATATGCTTGTTGCTGTAACTAACTCTGATGAAGTCAACATGATGGCCTGCCAAATTGGTCATGTCATGTTTAACATTCCACAAAAAGTCGCGCGCATTAGAGCACCTGAATACAATGACGAAAACTACCCTCTTTTCAACAAAGATTGTATAAATATAAATCACATTATTGCTCCAGAAAATCTTATCACCAACCATATTAGTCAATTAGTACAATATCCTGGTTCGCTACAATTTGCATCTTTTTACGACAATCGTGTCTGTTTAGTTGCCGTCACCGCTTATTATGGTGGTGCTTTAGTAGGTAGTGAGTTATCAGAACTTAAAGAACATTTACCGCATGTTGAAGCTCGAGTAGTAGCTATTTATCGTAAAAACCGTTTTATCCGACCGCTTGGTTCAACACTTATAGAAGCGGGCGATATGGTCTACTTTATAACTCCCCCCGTTAATATCAAAGCGGTGACCAGTGAGTTACAAAGGTTAGAAAAACCATATAAACGAATAATTATCAGTGGCGGTGGTGGGGTCGCTGTCGCTCTAGCAAAACGTTTAGAAAATAACTATCAAGTCAAATTAATTGAGCGAAATGCCGAACGAGCAGAATTAATTGCCGAGCAACTTGTTAATACAACAGTATTACATGGTGAATCATCGGATCAAGAATTGCTCTCACAAGAACAAGTTGAACTTACTGATCTATTTATCGCTGTTACCAGTGATGATGAATCCAACATCATGTCCTCCATGTTAGCCAAAAGAATGGGAGCGAAAAAAGTAATTGTATTAATTCAACGCCAAGCCTACCTCGAACTAATTAATGATAGTGTGATTGATATTGCGATTTCCCCACAACACGCCACAATATCTGAACTATTAAGCCATGTTAGACAAACTGGGGTTGTTAAAGTTGTTTCATTAAGACAAGGAGAATCCGAAATTGTCGAAATTATTGCCAATGGTAATAGTGAAACATCAAGACTGGTTGGCAAAAATATTAATGGCCTAAAACTCCCATCGGGTGCAACCATTGGAGCTGTAGTGCGTGGAGAAGATGTTATTATCGTTAATACTGATTTAACCATAGAAGACAATGATCATCTAATCATCTTCTTACCAGATAGAAAAGCAATTACTGATATTGAAAGATTATTACAATAGCTTGTTAAAAACAAATAATCAGTTCATAATAAAAATTCATTTTGACTCGGGGTGTTTTTTGTCTAAACAAAAACTGAGATTTCACCCGTTGAACCTGATCTGGATTATACCAGCGTAGGGAAGTCTAAGCCATAAAAGCCTTAAATTGGCAAATTCTTCCCGACATTTATAAATTAATAAGAAAGGAAGAAATATGTCAGCAGTCAAATCATTCCAAATTACCCAAACCGCTTCTTTTATTAATCATATAAAACAACAACGCCCACTAGTGCATTGCATTACTAATGATGTAGTCCAAAACTTTACCGCCAATGTACTACTTGCTATTGGTGCATCTCCAGCAATGGTGATTGCCGAACAAGAAGTTGCTGAATTTGTCAACATTGCCGATAGCTTACTGATTAATATTGGCACTATTCACAGCAACACAGCTCAAAGTATGCTATTAGCGGCCACCAAGGCACAGCAAACACAAACCCCATGGGTACTCGATCCGGTTGCTGTAGGAACTGCACTTAATTATCGAACTGAAATTGCACATCAATTATTATCATTTAATCCCACAGTAATACGAGGTAATGCTTCAGAAATATTAGCATTAAATGGTCAAAAATCTTTCTCAAAAGGCCCCGACGGTCAAGACACAACTCAATCAGCTTTAAACGCTGCCCAAGAGCTTGCGCAAAAATATCAAACTATTGTCGCAATGACTGGCGATCTTGACTACATAACTAACGGAAATAGCACATATAGTATAACTGGTGGTGATATTACTTTAACAAAAGTAACAGGTACAGGATGTTCATTATCTGCAATGGTAGCGGCTTTCATAGCTAATTCGCCTGACCCATTATCAGCCACTGCCTGTGCATGTTTTATGATGAAAAAAGCTGGTGAACTAGCTAATAAACAACAAGGATTAGGAACTTTCTCGATATCACTATTAGATCAACTCTCAACATTTAACCCATCGCTTTAATAAGGAAATCAAATGAAAAAACGACTGGATTTAACCCTCTATTTAGTCCTTGATCCATTATTATGCGGTGGCATTAATGGCATGGTAAACACCACAAAGATTGCTGTTTCAAATGGTGTGACTGCAATACAGTTAAGATCTGAACGTGAGTTTAGCGGTAAAGATTGGTACTACGCTGCCTTAGCATTGAAAGAAGCATTAAACGACACCTCTGTTCCACTATTTATAAATGACCATGTAGATATTGCTTTAGCGGTTGATGCCGATGGTGTCCATATTGGGCAAAGTGATTTGCCTGTTGATGTAGCTCGACAACTTATCGGCAAAGATAAATGGTTAGGCCTTTCGGTAACTAACCAACAACAACTTGAAGCAGTTCCTTGGCAGCAGGTTAATTATATTGGCATAGGCCCTATCTTCCCAACCACAACCAAAAAAAATGCAACGGTAGCAATAGGAACTGAACAATTAACTGAATTAGTCAAACTAAAACAGTGCCCAACTGTTGCCATTGGTGGTATTGATGAAAGCAATGTAACTAGCATTATTCAAACGGGCATTGACGGCGTTGCTGTAGTTTCGGCTATTTGTGGCAAAAAAGATATTCAACAAGCAACATTATCGCTTATCAACAAAATCAAACAAGCTAAATAGGAAATACGATCATGACAACAATTGCATTAACCATTGCAGGATCTGATCCTAGCGGTGGTGCAGGTATTCAAGCCGATCTAAAAACTTTTTCTGCACTTGGTGCGTATGGTATGTCAGTTATCACCGCCCTAACAGCACAAAGCACCCAAGGGGTTGATGCGGTATTAGCTATATCGCCCGAATTTATTGAAGCCCAATTTAATACACTTTATCAAGATATTCAAATTGATAGCTTAAAAATGGGTATGCTAATGAATAAAGAAATAGTCACAACCGTTCACCACCTACTTAAAACAAACCCTATTCCTGCTATCGTGTTAGATACTGTAATGGTTGCTAAAGGTGGACATCCCCTTTTAAAGTCTGATGCCGTAACAGCTATTCGTGAGCTTTTATTACCCTTAGCCACAATTATTACTCCCAATCTACCAGAAGCAGCAGCGCTACTCGATTGTGATGAAGCTAAAACTGAAGATGAAATGCAAAAACAAGGGCATGAATTACTCAAGTTAGGCTGTAAAGCGGTATTAATGAAAGGTGGACACTTACCAAGCAAAGAAAGCCCTGATTATTTGATCACACACAATAATATAATAAGAATGACCTTTCCACGCATCCAAACTAAAAATACTCACGGAACGGGGTGCACATTATCAGCAGCTATTGCAGCATTATTACCTAAAAATAATTTAGAAGAAGCAATCGCCCAAGCAAAAAATTATCTACAAGGCGCAATTAGCCATGCCGATGATTTAAATATAGGGAAAGGAATTGGACCAACGCATCATTTTTACCGCTGGTGGTAATTGTTCAAAATATTAATGGGATTTACGTTACTAACTATTGCATATAACAACAAATCCCATACGCAACTAATGCAGATCTTTTGCTTCACTCGTACTACAACTGAGCGTTCCTCGCTTTCCTTGCTCGTCTTCAAAATAATCAGCCCAACAACTTTTCATTGATAAATCAATTTGTTTTATCAACTCAACTCTAGTTCCATTATAAGAACAACTAACATAATAAGGTTCAACATCTGTCTTATAATTAACTTCCCATATTAACTCATGTTTCTTACCGTCAACCGTTCCTTTTGCAGGAACTAAAGCCACCATTCTAGAAGGCTTATCGTAATAAACAATCATACTAAAAAACGATGCCTCCTTACTATTTATATCATTAGAGACTTCCCACCCATCAGGCATATTTACAACTTCTTCTTTAATATTAAATTTTTGTGGACAATCAATCTGATAAGCATTAACAAAAAAAACTGCACCACACCAAGCTATAACAGCTACAGCGATATTCAAAATTTTAACTTTCATCTTATCTATCCACTAATAACAGCATATTAATAAACTGAAAAAACCTTACTAACGTTTCACTATCTAAACAACCGCATAACCAGCTTGGTTAATAGCCTCAATTATAGCAACCTGCGATATAGTGCTATTTGCAATATCAACCTCGTGCTTGGCTAAATCAACAGTCACTATTGCCTTTGGATCAACCTCATTAATTGCTTTTGTTATTGCTTTAACACAATGTTGACAACTCATATTATCGACGATTAATTTCATACATCCTCACTATTTACGGGTTAATAGTAAAAAAATTCATATAAAAGCCTAAAATTACCACAAATTTACCTACAATATGATAGCATCATATTCCTTTTTTAATATTTATAATAAATTTTATGATGAAGAAAATAAAATACAGTTTACTACTAGCTTTTGGCCTAACACTTGTTAGCTGTTCTGAACCTAGCTCTATCGACCGTTGGATTGACAATCCTACTGCTAACGAAATAAAAGTCACTATCGATGGTAAAGAACTAACTATCCCTGCCAAATCAGGTGTTAATTATACATTTGAATACGGCAAACATACCTTATCGTATAATAATGACGACTTCAATTTTGTCGTAAAACCGGCTCAATTTGGAGAATCAGGTTTTATTAACCCAACTCAAAGCAACTATTATTTATATACAGTCATCTATTCAACCTCTGAAATTAGTGATGAGGAATACGAAAAGATCTTAAAACAAAACAGAGAAATCAATAAAATCCCAGCCATTATTGATGGTAAAGAACAAGAAATAGAAATGCCAGCAAAATTAATCAATGATATATTGATTGAAAGGAGTGATTATCATTGGAATTATTCTTATGATCAGGCCTTCCCAGAAGAAATAACCCAAGACCTAAGATTAAAGAAAAACCAATCTTATCAAGAAAGTTTTAGAAAATTATATCGTGAAAGCGACTTTATTGAGCTCATAAAAGAAGATGAACAAGAAGACATTAGTTTTCCTTACCAACCTAAAAAATTCAGCGAGATAAGCCAATATGTTATTCCTAAGGTTAACTTAAATAACATCAAATGCGAAGAAGGTCGCAAATATATGGAAGGCCTGTTAAATGATTGGAATCACCTTTTGACATTAAAAGGTAGTGATTTTACAAAACCATACAATAATTTAGCCTCAAATGATGCAATGGCGAAAAGCTATTCTTCTGTAGACAAATGCACAAAAGAAAACGATCCTGAGCAAAGTTACCGTAAAGAATTAAGGCAATTTGTTGATGCCCTCCGAAGTACTCGCGATGTTAATTTTTATGTAATTAAATAGCATTGCCTTAGTCATTTCCAAAATATAAAAGAGGTTGTTAAACAACCTCACTTTAAAGATATAAGATTATTTTAAATAGTTTTATACCTTAGCATTTATATGACAGACTACATTCCCATATTTTTATCACTATAAAAAATATTTGTTAAAACTGACTTTGTTTAGCTAGTAATAATAAGCGGATGAATAACTAACCATCTGTTATAATTTTATCTATTTTTACTTCATATACTCATAGTTTTAATATATTGAATTGATTATTAAAGGAAATAATTCAACAATGTTACTTAATAACAATCAAAAATTAGGTCTGTTTTGCCTTGCTCTATTTTCGGTTAGTTTCATTATTTTAATGCAAGTGCATTTAATGCCTGCAGTAATTGCAGGCTTATTAACCTATACGTTAACACAAAAATTAGATGATTTTTTATCACAAAAAATGCTACGTTTTAGCCATAGGTCAAAATTAATTTCGGTATTAGTACTTACCACTTTAATTATTGGCATTTTTATTGGTGGATTTTGGTATTTATTTGCTTGGTTTGTCGATATGGCTAAACATCCAACCGAAACGTTAACGAATCTAAAATTATTGGTCAACAATGTAATCAACAGCCTACCACCAAGTATTACCCATTATTTACCTAATGATCTCGATGAAGTTAAATCAACTATAATGATTTATCTTAAAGATCATGTATTTTATCTACAATCTGTTATCAAAAAAGTATTTCATGATTTAATTATATTAATTGTAGGAATGATCATCGGATTAATTTTGGGCTATAAAGAAAATCAACGCAACACTAATCAGAATCAAATTACACAAAGGCCATTAACTAAAGCCTTGAAAAGCAGTCTAAATCGATTAGTGGTGGTTTTCCAATATGTAGCTATCTCTCAAGTTGTGATTGCGTTATTTAATACCGTAATGACCGCCATTTTACTATTTATTATTCTGCCTTTGTTTGGTATTCATTTACCGTTTAGTAAAAGTTTAGTGCTAGCAACATTTATTTTTGGTCTAATACCAATTATTGGAAACCTGATTGTCAATACAATAATCTTTTTTGTCGCATTTACCGTATCATTTTCTGTTTCAATAGTAATTATTGTTTATTTAATTTTAATCCACAAAATGGAATATGTACTTAATGCTAAAATTGTCGGCACTAAAATCCGTGCAGGTATATGTGAATTATTAATTGCGATGCTATTTTTAGAAACTCTTTTTGGTGTCATTGGTTTAATTTTTGCGCCTATTTTTTATGCATTTATAAAATTATCACTAAAAGAATTACGTATTATTTAAATTTATTCAAATTAAAATCGGGTTATTATGTTTGGCTAAAAAGCTCCAACAAATCCATCAAACTTAGCGAATATATCAAAAAACAGTATTGATACCATAAGGCACGTTATTGATAGGGTTAGTTTTGGTTGATGGGATAGGTGCTTTTTAAAGGCATAAAATCGCTCCGGTATATTATTGATTTTATTGAAGTTTTTCGAATGCTTTTTGTTAAATAAAAATAATCAAAAAAAACAATCGGCTATGCTATCTGCCTTATTCCGGCGTTAGACAAATTTGTCTGGAACAAATTTGAACATCTGAGCATAGCGAAGATGGCCTCGTAGAGGCGAGTATCAGGATGATACGAGTAATTGCAAAGGGAATTCGCTTTAATTCCCTTTGCTCGGACGTTGTCACTGTAGCTATTTTATTCACCAAAGTTTAAAACGTCCGAAACCTTGCCGAACTAAAATAGACCACAGCTTTAAACCGCCACAGCGTAATCCACTAAAACCGCCATCGACACTTTCAGCGTCGGCGGCGGGGGGCGGCGCTATTGTGGCTCTGCCACAACGGCGCAACCCTAAGGAAAACGCCCCAACTTACGCGGGGGCTTGATTCTTTGTTATATTATCCTCTCAGGCACCATAACCCCTTCCGCGCCCTAAGGATTAAGAACTAAACGCTAAAAACTAAGGTGCGGTGCAAA
>NZ_LZHA01000072.1:0-2237 GCF_001690335.1 Gilliamella sp. Gris1-4
CCCGCCATTTATAAAAAGTTGAATTACCCATGCCATATTTACGGCAGAGTTCCTTGACAGGAATACCTGCTTCAGCTTCTTTTAAAATAGCGACGATTTGATGTTCAGTCATTTTTTTCATAATTAAATCCCCTTTTACTTTTATCATAGAGAATTTTCTACTTTTTTGCTGTACTATTTTAGGGGATAGTTACAAAAATATTTAACGAAAATATTATATCATTTGAAAATGTTAGTACTAACAATGTAAATATCGAATGCAAATAATTATGAAATCTAAAGAAGAAAGTTTAATCTATAATTTATTAACTAATAAAATAGATTTAGACACATTTTATAATGAATATCCAGTTAACTTAAAAGAAAATAAAAATTATTTTTATGAAAAGCTACTAATATCTATAGAAAAACAAGATTTAAATAAAATAGAAGAATATTTAGATATTGAGGAATATTTAAATGATAATGAATATATTAAAAATAACCTTGATAAGATTTATAAGCAATTAATAATAAAAGATTGGATACCTAGTTATTTTTTAGAAAGATTATTGGACTCATTAGAGTTAAATACAGAAAATAGAAAATACTTTATCAGAATATTAGGCATTAATAATTTCGATAAAAATGATACTAATGATATAGAAACTTTTATAGTTCCCATTTGGAAAAAATGCCTATGGAATTTATATAAAACGGGATCTAATGATGAAACTCTGAATATTTTAAAAAGATATTTAGAATCTCCTTATGAGGATTTAAGTAATACAGCTAAAATTTTGATCCAAAAAATTATAAATCAGCATTAATAATGGGCCTGATAAAATCAGGCAAAGGGTAAATTTTCTCTTTAGGAAGTTTATCCTTTGCTTTTCCTATCTCATTATTTATAATAAGTTGATGAATTTCTTTGGAAAAATCTGTAATATCATCAATTTGAACAATCCAATCTTTTACATATTTTTTAACAGCTTCACCCTTTAATCCTATTTGAATAGATTTGTAATCTAAATTATCCAGTTTAATATTCTTTTCAGGATCCCACTGAATACGAACAGGGGTGCTATTCAATTTCTCTTTCCAATTTTCATGAGTTTTGTATATATTTTCTTTAAATGTAGATAAACAAGCATTTTCCAAAGCCCATTCAAAACCTTCTCGTTTTATTTTAACTGCTAAAATATGCTCTTGTCCTTCTTTCTCAGCCCATCCGGACCTATACATCATCCATAAAAAAGAAGGTTTAATCCAAGTCATTCTTTCCACTTTAAAAGGAGAAACAAAAGTTTGAGCCTTTACAGCAGGTAAAGCAATTCCTTTTCTATAAGCCTGATATACTGTTATTGTTTCTTTATCAAAAACAGCTCTTATTTCTCTTTCTTTCATAATACACAAATATAATAACAATTCGAATACAATAAAAACGGACAACTTGTAGAAGCCCGCAATCAAGATAATTGCGTAAAACTGCTAAGAGACCCGGCCGGACGTGTTATTGAAGAAATACAAAGCAGCGGTTTACCGGGAGATAAGGGACAGCAGGTTAGCAGCACCTACGATGATAAGGGCTATCGAACGCAACTGAAAAGCTCACCGGGGGCATACATACGCAATACTTTTGATGATCAAGGAAATTTGCTTACTCTTACTGCCGATATAGAAGCGGAAGAAACCGGCGCCCAATGGAAAGCTCAAATAACTCGTAACGGGCTCGGGCAAGAAATGGAAAAACAGCTCAACGGGCGTATCAAACTTACCACCGCTTACGACAAACAGGGACGGATTATTTCCCATCAAGTGTATCAAGGCAGCAAAGAAACTTATAATCGACAATATAACTGGAGCCCGAGACATCAACTTAAAAGCATCCTCAACGGATTAACCAAGGGTAAAACTGAATTTACCTATGATTCCTTCGGAAGTTTGGCCAGTGCTTGTTACCAAGACGGCAGTTGTAACTATCCCCTAAAATAGTACAGCAAAAAAGTAGAAAATTCTCTATGATAAAAGTAAAAGGGGATTTAATTATGAAAAAAATGACTGAACATCAAATCGTCGCTATTTTAAAAGAAGCTGAAGCAGGTATTCCTGTCAAGGAACTCTGCCGTAAATATGGCATGGGTAATTCAACTTTTTATAAATGGCGGGAAAAATACGGCGGAATGGAAACTTCGGATATCAAACGCTTAAAGGAGCTGGAGGCTGAAAACCGTAAGCTTAAACAGATGTTTGCCGAA
>NZ_LZHA01000073.1:0-4992 GCF_001690335.1 Gilliamella sp. Gris1-4
CATAAATTACTCAACAATACATTGGCAGCCACATTAACATAAATGCCAGTGATACCATACTGGCATAATTCCTTTCTAACTTATCGTATCTAGTTGATATTGAACGATATTGCTTGATTCTAGCAAAGGCATTCTCGACTAAATGACGATAGCGATAAAGGCACCTATCCATACTGCTTTTATCTATATCCTTACCATAATTACGTTTAGCAATCACCGTTCGTCCGCCTTTTTGACGAACAAAGCACCGAAAAGGCTCGCTGTCATAACCTTTATCGGCTATCACTGTATTGACTTCATCAAGCTTTTCAACTAGGTTTTCTGCATAAGTGATATCATGTCGTTGTCCTTCAGAAAGCTCAAAACAAATAGGCAAACCACCACTATCAACCGCAAGATGAATTTTAGTTGAATTACCACCACAGCTCTGACCTATTTGCTCGGAATACTCCGTTGCAGCGCCTGTACTATGTTGATGAGCCCTGATAATCGAGCCATCTAGGAACACCCATTCAAAATCCGCTAGTTGTGATAAATGTTTGAAAATATCAACTAATATTCCTTTTTTAGACCACAAATTAAATCGCCTATAGACAGTGCTCCATTCACCAAACTCTTCTGGCAAATCTCGCCAAGGAATACCGGTTCTCATTCGGAAAAGGATCCCTTCAAACGTCATCCGATGCTCGGATTTATTATAAACTCGGCCGGTATTTTTCATTATTTGTAGTAGCTTTTCCCACCGTTTATCTGTTAGCATTGTTCTTGGCATGATGAATCGAGTTATGGTTGTTTTTGGCTGAATTATTATAACTCACATCATGCCGTCTAAAAAATAATCATGAAAGATCAACACGCCCTAATCAAGATGGGGAATCGATCGATTGGTTACCTAAACATAAGGGGTATATTACACAGTACAGAAAGTATATTGATATTGTCATCTGCTATTTTTTTGAAAATCAAATCCAAAATCCAAACTCTCACAAAGAAAGGTTGGATTCTATTCAACTGATGTTTAATTATCTTGCATATCATGAGACAACTCGCATAAGAATAGATACATTTTATAAATGTTATGCTTTCGATTTAACAAATATCAATCTAGAGTATTTCTATCCAAATGATTTAATTGAATGTTATAAAAAAGATTGGATAAAGATATATAATTCAAAAAATACTCTAAATTGGATAAATAAATCTAATGAGGAGCAATGTCGTTGGATATGGGAATTTTTGCAAAAAGAACACTCAATTACAATCCTTCAGCATAAAAAGAATTATAGACTTAATCAAAATTTTTGTTTTAATTTTTTTGAATTTACTAATAATGAAGAACGCTATTTAGCTATTTTTACTGCTATATATACAGCTCCAAAAGATGGAATAACAGACAAATTACTCAAAACAATGAAAAAACTATGGTTGCAAAAAGAGAGAAGATCTTCAAATAGAGCAAAAAATAACAAAATTTTAAAAAAACAATGTAAGCGTATTACGAAAGATACAGCAGAAAACAATGAAAATGATTTAAATAAAATAGTATAGATTTAAACTTATCTAATAATAGTAATTAGGCAAGCAATTCTCTATAACCCTTGCAAACAAAGGCTTTAAAGCCATTTTATGGATACACGCCATTATCGAACCAAATGTATCCGGGTTTGTATCCGATTTTCCGCTTGATTTGGGGTAATTCCAGTTGAATTCGGTTGAGTAGTGAAACAAGGTGAAAGGCTTATTTGAAAAGGCTTTAGGCATAAAAAAACCTGCTAGAAGCAGGTCTTATAATTTGGTAATTGGTGCCCGGACGCGGAATCGAACCACGGACACGGGGATTTTCAATCCCCTGCTCTACCGACTGAGCTATCCGGGCAACAATGGATGCACATTAAACACGATTCGTGATCATCAGTCAATCCCTTTTGTAATATTTTTTTTAAAAATATATTGTTTGGTTGAAAAATAGCTAATCATCTTCATATTAAAAGATAATTTTTAATAATATGTTTTTATCCTTATAGGAATTATATATGCGATTTGTTGGCTTTATTATCTTTTTTATTTATGTTTATTTTGAACTTACCTTTTTCATAGCTGTTGCCAATTCAATTGGTATTTTTCTTGCTTTAATTTGTATTATTGCAACATCTATTCTTGGTTTCTCGTTAGTTAAAACTCAGGGTTTGAAAAACCTTAGTATTATGCAACAAAAAATAGCTAACAATCAAAGCTATAAAAATGAATTAATTAGAAGTGTAGCTTTGCTTTTTGCCGGTTTTTTCTTGCTTATTCCAGGTTTTTTAACTGATATTTTAGGTGCAATCTTATTAATACCCCATGCACAAGATCATATCGTGGAATTTATTGTTCGAAAAATGCCAATAAGATCAAAATTTTCTTCATCACAAATGCATTATCAAGAGAGTGATATTATTGAGGGTGAATTCAAACAGAAAGATGATTAATAAATAATCAGTTAGACTTTTTTTAAATTTGTTCTCTTGAAGAATTTAAAATAATCCCCATATATTATGCACTATATTAAAAAATCATAATTCTATGATTTCTGTTAATAATTATCTTAATTAAAAATTAGTGCTAGGAGATAACTAATGAAAATTCGTCCATTGCATGATCGTGTGATCATTAAACGTAAAGAAGTAGAATCAAAATCAGCTGGTGGTATTGTTTTAACTGGTTCGGCAGCAGGTAAATCAACTCGCGGAGAAGTTTTAGCTGTTGGTAATGGTCGCATTTTAGAAAATGGTCAAGTACAACCGCTAGATGTTAAAGTGGGAGATATCGTAATTTTCAATGAAGGATACGGCGTTAAAACAGAAAAAATCGATAATGAAGAAGTGCTTATCTTATCTGAAAGCGATATCTTAGCGATTGTACAAGCATAACTGACAACTAATTTAATTTATATACAGAATTTAGGAGAAATACGAAGATGGCAGCTAAAGATGTGAAATTTGGTAATGACGCTCGCGCCAAAATGCTTAAAGGCGTTAATGTATTAGCCGATGCAGTTAAAGTAACATTAGGTCCAAAAGGACGTAATGTAGTATTAGATAAATCTTTTGGCGCACCAACCATTACTAAAGATGGTGTTTCTGTTGCTCGTGAAATCGAATTAGAAGATAAATTCGAAAATATGGGTGCGCAAATGGTTAAAGAGGTCGCATCTAAAGCAAATGATGCAGCAGGTGATGGTACAACTACTGCAACTGTTCTTGCTCAAGCGATTGTTAATGAAGGTTTAAAAGCTGTTGCTGCTGGTATGAATCCAATGGATTTAAAACGTGGTATTGATAAAGCAGTTGTTGCAGCTGTTGAAGAGCTTAAAAATTTATCTGCACCATGCGCTGATTCTAAAGCCATTGCTCAAGTAGGTACAATTTCAGCTAACTCTGATGAAACTGTTGGTACTTTAATTGCTCAGGCAATGGAAAAAGTAGGTAAAGAAGGTGTTATTACAGTTGAAGATGGCACTGGTTTACAAGATGAGCTTGATGTTGTTGAGGGTATGCAGTTTGATCGTGGTTACCTATCACCATACTTTATCAATAAACCTGAAACTGCAACTGTTGAATTAGATAGCCCATATATTTTATTAGCCGATAAAAAAATCTCTAACATCCGCGAATTATTACCAGTGCTTGAAGCTGTAGCTAAGGCAGGTAAATCTTTATTGATTATCGCAGAAGATGTTGAAGGCGAAGCTCTTGCAACATTAGTTGTGAATACTATGCGTGGCATTGTTAAAGTTGCAGCTGTTAAAGCTCCTGGCTTTGGTGATCGTCGTAAAGCAATGTTACAAGATATTGCAATCTTAACTGCGGGTACTGTAATTTCAGAAGAAATTGGTTTAGAAATTGAAAAAACAACTCTTGAAGATTTAGGTCAAGCAAAACGTGTTGTAATCAATAAAGACAACACAACTATCATTGATGGTGTTGGTGAGGAGTCATTAATTAATGCTCGCGTTGAACAAATTCGTAAACAAATCGAAGAATCAACTTCTGACTATGATAAAGAAAAACTTCAAGAACGCGTTGCGAAACTTGCTGGCGGTGTTGCTGTAATTAAAGTTGGTGCGGCAACTGAAGTTGAAATGAAAGAGAAAAAAGCTCGTGTTGAAGACGCATTACATGCAACTCGTGCAGCTGTTGAAGAAGGTGTTGTAGCCGGTGGTGGTGTTGCTCTTGTCCGTGCCGCAACTACTATTTCAGAACTTAAGGGGGCAAACGAAGATCAAAACGTTGGTATCAAAGTTGCACTTCGTGCGATGGAAGCTCCATTACGTCAAATCGTTACTAACTGTGGTGAAGAAGCATCTGTTGTTGTTAATGCCGTTAAAGGTGGTAAAGGTAACTATGGTTACAATGCCGCAACTGAAGAATATGGTGATATGATTGCAATGGGTATTTTAGATCCAACTAAAGTGACACGTAGTGCATTACAATATGCTGCTTCAGTTGCCGGCCTTATGATTACAACTGAATGTATGGTAACTGATTTACCTAAAGATGATAAGGCTGACTTAGGTGCCGCTGGTGGTATGGGTGGCATGGGTGGTATGGGCGGAATGATGTAATTCTTTTCGTCAGTACGAAATAAGCTTATCAATACAAACCACTCGTTTATGCGAGTGGTTTTTTTATGAATTTTTTCTTTAGTTATATATTCTCTTTATAAAATAACTGCAAAATAAAAATATACAATTAATTAGGGGCTGTTGATCTTTGCTGTACATAAATTACTCAACAATACATTGGCAGCCACATTAACATAAATGCCAGTGATACCATACTGGCATAATTCCTTTCTAACTTATCGTATCTAGTTGATATTGAACGATATTGCTTGATTCTAGCAAAGGCATTCTCGACTAAATGACGATAGCGATAAAGGCAGCTATCCATACTGCTTTTATCTATATCCTTACCATAATTACGTTTAGCAATCACCGTTCGTCCGCCTTTT
>NZ_LZHA01000074.1:0-10885 GCF_001690335.1 Gilliamella sp. Gris1-4
AATGGTTTCTGCTGGAATAACATTTAATGATATTCATATGGTATTGCCGTTGGATTCAGATAGCATAAGTCTCAATGATTTAATTACCCAAGGGAAGTGGGGAGATGATGATGGAGATGGACAGGGGGCAGGGGGAGTAACGGCATCAGGGAGTATATCGTTAGCAATAAAGGATAAAGATGGCACTACGGTTAGTCGTGGTGATACATTAAATCTATGTAAAGCGCCTTATAAGGTAACCTTAAGTAGTACTGGGGGGAATTTAGTTACGCAGTATGGTGTCCCCAATAGTAGTACATTTAGTGGAGGAACAGTGGATTATTATATCACTTTGCCGTCACGGCCGGTTATTTGTTCGGTTAGGCCGAATCTTACTGTTGGCGGAAGCAACTTCGCTGGTCCATCTAACATATGGAGTCCTACTAAGGGCTTTTTAGTTCAGTCAACAAACCCATCATCTTACGACAAAAACTTTCCTACTACAGGAGCAGATGGTTTGTATTTTGATTTGGACATAGGTGGTATTGACGCAAGTCAGTTGCGTTGGACAGTTAATACAAGTGGTAGTCTAGGAGCAACGGTGAGATGGACAAGTCCGCTAACAGGGACATTCAGAGACCCAAGGGGAAATACTGTCCGAGCTGATGATTGGATTAGGAATAAATCCAAGATAACACGGGTAACGTTGCATGGTCCAGAGGCAAGAAGCCAGTGGAGTAATTCTAATCCTTTTCAAATTACCGTGCCATCTTTGCCACAGACCTTTGAGTTGGTGGGTAGTGATGGTAGAGGTCATGAGGTTCGTTATGGGTTTGTATTGAGGCAGTGGTTCGTCCATCGGGGTGGTGAATATGAACCCGGTTCTAATCAAATAGTATGGTGTAATAGTTTGGGTTATCGAATGTCACGGGTAAGTGATTTAACCAATGCGAAGTGTGGTGTAGATAATACTCGGTTTCCATGTGTAAATGGCATAGATGGCGCAGCACCTCGTTCATCACTTAATAATTACATGCGTCACATAGGAGCTGGTTTTTTCACGGAGTGGGGCAACATGTACAACTATGCTGATGTGGGCTTCGTCAACTACTACTATTGGACTAGTGGCGCTACAGGTAGCTCTGGCTTCTCTGTCGACTCGAACGGCGGCAACGTCTTCAGCTACAGTGCCAGCAACGGCTATTCTGCTGTTTGCACCGCACCTTAGTTTTTAGCGTTGAGTTCTTAATCCTTAGGGCGCGGGGGTGGTTATATGGTGCCTGAGAGGACAATCTAACAAAGAATAACTCCCCTGCGTAAGTTGGGGCGTTTCCCTTAGGGTTTGCGCCGTTGTGGCAAAGCCACAATAGCGCCGCCCCGCCGCCGACGCTGAAAGTGTCGATGGCAGTCTTTGTGGATTACGCTGTGGCGGTTTAAATTCTTGGTCTGTTTGTAGTACGGCAAGGTTTCGGACGTTTTGACCTTTGGTGAACAAAATAGCTATCATGACAACGTCCGAGCAAAGGGAATTAAAGCGAATTCCCTTTGCAATCCCACGCTTTGGCTACAGAATGTGGTCTACGGCTATTCTTCGCAATTACTCGTATCATCCTGATACTCGCCTCTACGAGGCTATCTTCGCTGTGCTCAGATGTTCAAATTTGTTCCAGACAAATTTGTCTAACGCCGTAACAAGACAGACAACATAACCTTAAGTGGCTTTTATGAGTCACTTTTTTATAAAAAACACTGCAAAAACCACAAAAAACGCTCCGGTAGACTATTGATTTTATTAAAAGTTTTTTATGCAGCGTCTTTATTGAACAAAACAATCAAAAAAATCAGCCATGCTATCTGTTTTATTCCGGCGTCAGAATGCGCCGACAACAGAGCAAAGCAATTACTTTATTGTGGAATTTATCTTACTGATAATAAAAAATTATCTAGATAATATATGAAAATAAAAAGCATCTTTCGATGCTTTAATGTTTATAAGATGAAAAGTAAATTGTTATTACTTTATCCCAAATTCAGACCGATAAGCTTCAACTTGCGTTACTTGATCTTTTCGAGCTGGATCTTTATAGAGGTACTGGATTAAATCATCAAGCGTAATAATTGAAATTACATTGCAATGATAAGTTTGTTTAATTTCTTGAATTGCTGACAGTTCACCACGACCTTTTTCTTGACGATCTAGACAAATCAGTACGCCAGCAAGTTTAGATTGGTTATCTGCTAATATTTTCATCGATTCACGAATAGCAGTTCCGGCAGTAATAACATCATCGACCAACATAACGCGTTGTTGATAGATCGAACTACCTACTAAATTACCGCCTTCGCCATGATCTTTTGCTTCTTTACGGTTAAAGCAGTAAGGAATGTCAACATTATGATATTCAGATAGTGCAACAACGGTTGATGAAACAATAGGGATACCTTTATAGGCTGGACCAAAAATGACATCGTACTCTAAATTAGCATCCATTAGTGCGGCTGCATAAAAACGACCTAATAAAGCCAGATCTTTACCTGTATTAAATAATCCTGCATTAAAGAAATAGGGACTTTTGCGTCCCGATTTTAAGGTGAATTCACCAAACTTTAATGCTTGCCTATTTAATGCAAATTCAATAAATTCACTTTTATATGATTTCATCGATCCTCTCCAATTAATCTTTTAAGGCCTGTTTTTGTGCATCAATAATAGTTTTGATGCCATTTTTTGCTAGCTCTAACAGTTTTAATAATTCGTCATGACTAAAAGGTTCGCCTTCAGCAGTGCCTTGCACTTCAATCATACGACCATCGTCAGTCATAACAACATTCATATCGGTTTCAGCGTTTGAATCTTCTATGTATTCTAAGTCACACACTGCTTGGCCATCGACAATACCGACAGAAACAGCAGCAACTAATGATTTAATTGGATTTTGCTTAATTTTACCATCTGCAACCATTTTGTTGATTGCATCATTTAGTGCTACACAAGCACCAGTAATTGACGCAGTTCGGGTACCACCATCTGCTTGAATAACATCGCAATCTAACGTGATAGTATATTCACCTAATAAATTAAGGTCGATCATTGCACGTAGTGAACGAGCAATAAGGCGTTGAATCTCCATAGTGCGGCCGGTTTGCTTACCTTTAGCCGCTTCGCGTTGAGTTCGTGAATGGGTTGCACGAGGTAGCATTCCATACTCAGCAGTTACCCAACCTTGGTTTTGACCCTTTAAAAAACGTGGCACACCTTCATCAATAGTGGCATTGCAAAGTACTTTAGTTTCACCAAACTCAACTAATACAGAACCTTCTGCATGCTTAGTATAATGACGGGTTATTTTGATAGGGCGGACTTGTTCCGCAGATCGACCTGACGGGCGCATGCAATTCTCCAGATGTTACAATTAAAAAATATCTTTTTTGAGCTAATTATTTAGGGGGACATCAACAAGATAAGGTTGATGTTTAGCCTAAGCTAAGAGCATATTATACAGAATATGTGGTACAATGCCCAGCAAGTTTTTTATAAATTTAGGAAGCAATTATGATTTCCAGTATGACCGCCTATGCCAGAAAGGAGTTAAATCAATCGTGGGGAACCGCCTCATGGGAACTCCGATCAGTTAATCAACGTTATTTAGAAACCTATATCCGTCTACCAGAACAGTTTCGTTCACTTGAACCGATGATACGTGAACGACTCCGTAATCGTCTAACTCGTGGTAAAGTCGAATGTAATTTACGCTTTGAATTAGATCCTGCAGCGCAAAATCAAGAACTTTCGTTAAATAAAGATCTTGCTAAGCAAATTTTAAATGCCGCTAATTGGGTTCAAACAGAGCATCAATCAGGACAAGTTAACCCAATTGATGTACTTCGTTGGCCAGGCGTATTGTCGGCAAAAGAACAAAATCTTGACAGCATATCACAAGAAATCTTAGCGTTACTTGATACAGCTATCGACGAGTTTAAAGCTGTTCGAGAACGTGAAGGTAAAGCGCTTAGTGATTTAATAGCTAAACGTTTAGAAGCCATTACCGTAGAAGTGGATAAGATTCGTAATTGGATGCCGCAAATACTTGAATGGCAAAAAGAACGTTTAAAAAGTAAATTGGCTGAAGCTAATATTGAACTGGATCATTCTCGCCTAGAGCAAGAAATAGTGATGGTTGCCCAGCGAATTGATGTTGCAGAAGAGCTTGATCGTCTAATGACACATGTTAAAGAAACTTATTCGATCTTAAAGAAAAACGAAGCGATAGGTCGTAGATTAGATTTTATGATGCAAGAGTTTAATCGAGAAACTAACACTATTGCCTCTAAATCAATTAATGCTGAAGTGACAGCCAGTGCAATTGAATTGAAGGTACTTATAGAACAAATTCGTGAGCAAGTACAAAATATTGAGTAATTTTATTATGTTAACACTTGCTTATTAGTATATTCTTCCAATATAAATGTAATTTTCTTTGCATTTATATTGGAATTATCATTATCTTTTTATTTAATTGATCAGTTTAAAAGCTGTGTTAATTACAATAATTTCTTGCTTTGAGTGATTTAAAATACCAATAAAGCACAAGGCAAGCTGTACCTGTTGATAACAGATCGGCCGTTGGCGCTGCAGCCCAAACACCATCAAAACCCAAAAATAATGGTAAAATATAAAGTGCTGGTAACAAAATCAAAATTTGCCTTGAAAGACTTAATAAAATCGAAATTTTTGCCATACCAATACATTGGAAAAAGCTAGTGGTAACCATTTGAAAGCCAACAAAAATAAAAGAGAGTGTAGTAAATCGTAATGCAATAGCCGAAAGTTGCACTAAATCTTCCTCGGAACTAAAAGCTCGCACCAACATATCTGGAATAAAAAATCCTAACACAAAACCGAGCGAAGTTACAACCGTTGCTACTTTCACAGCATAAAAGAAAGTCTTTTTAACGCGATCATAATTTTTAGCACCATAATTATAACCAATAATAGGTTGCATACCTTGGTTGATACCAATGACAATCATAATCACTAAAGTAATAAGCCGGTTAGCATTAGAAAAAGCAGCAATTGAATCATCGCCCGAAACATTAGCAAGTGGAGCATAACGATTAAGTTGCCAGTTAATAAACACTACAACGATTGATGCCGCCATTTGCATTGAAAAAGGCGATAAACCGATTGATATAACCGATTTTGCAATTGAAAAGTCCAACTTAAAATTACGACGATAAAGCTTAATATTACTATTCTTATTTAAAAAATGTTGCATAACAAACACAAAGCTAATCATCATCGACAACGTTGTTGCCATTGCAGCTCCACGCATCCCCCAGCCTAAACCAATAATGAAAATTGGCGCTAAAATAATATTAGCAATCACACTAACAAACATAGTGACCATTGCCTTAAATGGATAACCACTTGCGCGCATCATATTATTGTAGTTAAAAGTCAAGGTTAAAAAGATACTACCGGGTAAAAAAATCTGTAAAAATTCTCTGGCATAAACATGGTTAACAGGGCTAGAACCGACAAATCGCAACACGGGATCAATAAAAATAAGCAACATCGACAACGTAAAACCACTCAGCACCGCAGTTAGCATAAACGATGTGCCGGCGACTTTTTCGGCTTTATCGTTATCGCCACGGCCTAAAAAAATCGAAATCCGACTGGCCGAACCAATCCCAACCAACATACCAATTGCCGCTGCTAAATTCATCACAGGTAAAATAAGACCAGCAGCACTTAACGCCTCGCGTCCGATCCAATGGCCAATAAAAATGCCATCAATAATATTATAAAGAGTGTTAACAATTGTCCCAATAATGGCAGGTAACGCATATTGCCAAAATAGTGCACTGATTTTTTTATTTTTAAAATCATTATAAACATCAATAGAGTGAGCCATTGCTTTTAATTTTCCGCTGATAAATATTGTAAAAAAGTTTCCGGTAACTATACGTTTTAGTATAAATTAGTATAATCATTATTCATATTAATAATGATAACCCCAAGTTGCTTGTTAGGTATATTAGCAAAATAATAAATTCAGTTTTCGATTTTTACTTATTTCTTAATTTTAATGATTATAACTGATAGCGATTATCTAAACCTTGCTATCTCGACTGCGCTTACCTTACGTATAGTTAAAACTTGTCAAAAAGTCTCCGATAACTATACGTTTAAGTATAAATATTATGCAATTTAACAGTGTTAGTTTAACAGACTGGCAAATTGTTAATAGCACTTTTTCAGCGCTTTGATAAAATAATGACCTTAATGATTATAGCGATCCAATAGGAACCTCACCAATGAGCGTACAAATAGAAAAGATCATACTGCATAAATTAATTAGAAAAAGCGACACCGAAATTGAACTACAACTTCGTGACTCAATGCTCGACAACGAGCAAGCGGTTGTTAATCTAATTGAAGATATCAACCGTATCTATAATAACAAAAGCAAAGCCTATGGATTATTTAATAGCGAAAGCTTATTTGAACAATCACTAAAAGAACTACGGCTAGGCAATCAAGATTTCTTACATTTTAGCCAAGAATCCACCAAACAACTACGCAACGAACTTGCCAAATATCCTTTTGCAGAAGGAGGAACGGTAGTGTTTTGCCAATATCGTTATTTGGCGGTTGAATACTTAATTATTGCGGTGTTAAATAGTTGTTTAAGTATGTTAGTTAATGAGGACTTAGATATTAGCGAAACGCAATATCTAGATATTGACCATGCCGATATTATTGCCCGTATAGACATGACCGAATGGGAAACCCAAGCCGACTCAAAACGATACCTAACTTTCTTAAAAGGTCGAGTAGGACGAAAAGTATCTGACTTTTTTATGGACTACCTAGGTGCTAATGAAGGATTAGATGCGAAAGCACAAAACAAAACACTGGTTAAAGCGGTAGATGATTACTGCCAAGAAATGCAATTTGACAAACAAGACAAAACCAACGCACGTGAAAGCGTCTACAATTACTGCCAAGCTCAATTACAAGCTGGTGAAGAAATTGAACTAAAAAATCTAGCCAACGAACTACCAACAAGTGACGATAACAACTTTATCGAATTTATTAAAAACAGCGAATATGACTTAGAAGACACATTCCCCGTTGATCGTAGTGCATTGCGCCAACTTAAAAAATTCTCGGGCAGCGGTGGCGGATTAACCTTAAGCTTCGATTCAAATTTGTTAGGTGAACGTATAAAATGGGATCCACAGACTGACTCACTGGTTATTAAAGGTGTACCGCCTAATTTGCGTGATCAGCTACAACGCAATAGCGGCTCGAACTAATTATCCGCTAATCATAAACTAACAACGTTATTAGGACAAAAAATGAAATACATTGGTGCACATGTAAGTGCAGCAGGTGGGGTAGATAACGCCCCGATAAATGCCTATCAAATTGGCGCAACCGCATTTGCGTTATTTACCAAAAATCAACGACAATGGCACGCCAAACCGCTTGAAACAGCCACCATCGACAGCTTTAAAAAACGCTGCGAAAAATATGGTTTTACCAGCAAACAAATTTTGCCACACGATAGTTACCTTATTAATTTAGGACACCCCGATAGTGAACAGCTTGAAAAATCACGCACTGCTTTTTTAGACGAAATGCAACGTTGTGAACAATTAGGATTAACATTACTCAATTTTCACCCCGGAAGCGATCTAAAACAAATATCGGTTGATGAATGCCTAGCACGCATTGCCGAATCGATTAACATTACGCTCGACAAAACACAAAATGTGGTTGCTGTTATCGAAAATACGGCAGGACAAGGCTCTAACTTAGGCTATAAATTTGAACATCTTGCGCAAATCATTGGCCAAGTCGAAGACAAAAGCCGAGTTGGAGTTTGCATTGACACTTGCCACGCTTTTGCCGCTGGTTACGATTTACGTACCGAACAAGCTTGCCAAGAAACTTTTGCTGAGTTCGAAAAAATCGTCGGTTTTCAATACTTACGAGGCATGCACTTAAATGATGCTAAAAGTGAATTTGCTAGTCATGTCGATCGCCATCACAGTTTAGGCAAAGGCAATATTGGTGAAGTAGCATTTAAATATATTATGCAAGATCCAAGAATTGACGAAATTCCTCTTATCTTAGAAACCATTGATCCCGATATTTGGGCACAAGAAATAAGCTGGTTAAAGGAACAGGTAAATGCATAAAATTATTATATTTTTTATTTGGCTATAAACAAAGTGGGTAATGTTTACCCACAAATTAGGTTAAACATTGCATAAATGTTTAAATATGTTTCATTATTCCAATTGCGCTGCAAGTTCAATTATTTCCGGCAAAATATCCAAAATCAAAGCCAATTGTTGCATAACTAACAGATCATTATTCGTTTTATCATCATCAATTGAAACAGCCGAAATAGTTTCGATATAATCGGTGACGGATTTTTTAATAGCTTGGTATTCACCGTCGATCTTTTTAATGCTTAATAGATTAATAATATAGACCGACAAATCATCAAATAGATCGAAAGTTTGTTTTGAAAGAGGTTTATCGCGATGCGCACCTAAAGTCGAAAGATAGCTAATCAACGTATGATTAAGTGTTAACAAACGAAATCCCTGATCGATAACAACTGGATTCATATGCGGCTCTTTAGTCATCAAACTAATTAATGACGACAAATCTGCATTACTATCATGCGCCGCACGCCTAGCTAAACGATACATAACATCATTAGTTTTACCAGTCAAATACTGACGACCAATTAATGCTAAGTAATGGCTATCGTCATGGCAAACACGATCCACTAATTTTGGTAGATTTCTAAACTTCCAGTCAGGCCAAATAAAGCTCACAGCAAACCATGCAATAAAACAACCAATTAATGTTGCAATAATGCGCGCGACCGCAACTTCAATACTACTTTCGCCAATTAGACTGAAACTAAAAAACACCAATAACGTAATAAACGCAGTAGCATAAGCATATTGTGAATTCTTAAATAGAAAAAACAGCCAACCAGTGATAATAATCAACACCAACTGCTCAGGAACACTTGGAAATAAAAACGTCAACGGAACACCCACAATAATCCCTAGAATGGTACCGATTACCCGTAATTTTAACCGATATTTTGTAGTTGAATAGTTAGGTTGGCACACAAACAAACTGGTTAAAATAATCCAATATCCATGTTGCAAATCAGAAAAATGAATCACCATATAACCAACAAAAAATACCACACACATGCGAATTGCATGACGAAATAGTGCTGATTTTATGGTTAAATTATTTCTAATCTTGGCAAAAATAGCATAAAAACTGGTTAGTTCTTCATCGATTAACTGATTATCTTCTTCTGCTTTTGGCAAATGTTGCTCGGTATCAATATTAGCAAGTAATAGATCGATAGAAAGCAAATTCTGATGTAAACTCCTAAGCGCTTTAATCATCAGCATATCGCTTTTATGACTAGCATGATATTGATTAATAGCTTCTTCAAGATACGAAAAATAACGTGAAAACAGCGGATCATGTTGATAAGTTTGATTTAACTTAATTGTCATTGCCAATTGCGCACAAGCTTTCGCTTGCAAATTTAAAATACGAGCAAATCTAAATAAAATATCACTATGTTTAAAATGCACACTAAGCGCTTGATAATGTCCATGCGCTGAACTTGCTCGTTCATGAATATCTTGCGCGACAAAATAATAGCTTAGTAACTTTCTAATATAAGCTTGTCCACGATAGCTTTTTAAACGATTAAATAGTGAACGTTTTGTATTATTAAAAGCACTAATGAGTTGATTATTACTATTGTTTAATTGCAAAGTTTGTTTTTTAAACCCGTCAGACTCATCGGGATCAAACATCGCTGCCTTAGCGTCAAGATATTGTGCTAAATCAATAAAACACTGTGAAAGCGATTGTTGGGTTGTGCGAATGGGTTGGATGATCGATTCAATTAACGAAACAACATTATACCAAAGCGCACCTAACAGCAAAAAACAGGGTAAGGTGTAATTATCGATAAACAAATTATGCCCAAGCATAGTATAGGCAGCAATTAAAAGTGATCCAAACGCAATCACACCGTAACGTTGCCCAAGCGAACCAAGCATGGTAAAAATAAATGTTGAAGAAACCAAACCAATAATAAAAAATGCAGGATAATCAAATAACAACTCGACTGAAAAAGTGGCAATAGTAAAACAAATCAATGTAAGAATTAAATTAATACAACGGCTTAATAGACGAGTATCGATTTCGGTCAAGCCTGCTGCCACAACACCAAGCGTAAGAGGAATAACTAGCGAAGTATACCCAAAATACCACGGAACCAAAGTCGAACCAGTTAAACTAATTAACATCCGAAGACTAAAAAGAAGATTACTGCTGTAAAAGACTTTACGTAAAGACAAAATAAATGTGTGCACGGTGTATTGGGTTTGGTGTATGTTCAAATAATAGCTACTAGAATACTATATTGCATCAATTAGGGAAAGAGCGCAAAAAAGTTGTTTATTTTTAAGAAAAAGAAAATCAAAAAACTTCAATAAAATCAATGGTCTATCGGATCGATTTTAGGCCTTTAAAAAGCACCTACTCCACCAGTCCCAAAAACCATCCAACCTCTACCCACGTAAAAAACGCCACTCCCCAAAAAAAACCAAAGCAACGCACTTAACCCGCTAACAAATCTTTACAATAAACCAACAAAAAAAGTGGCGCATTATTCATCATCAAGTTATAATTTTTGAGCTTATACAGGCAAGGAATCGCTCAAAATTCAAGGAACGGATATAAAAGTTCATAAAAAACAAGAAATTACTTGACAAGGAAATAAAAATGCATTACCATGGTTGGCATCTGGCATCTGGCATGCCAAACCTA
>NZ_LZHA01000075.1:0-59821 GCF_001690335.1 Gilliamella sp. Gris1-4
GATATCCATTAAAAATACGGGTCGATAATGGGCCAGAATTTACAGGAAAAACCTTTATAAACTGGGCTAAATCACATGATATAACCATTGATTATATCCAGCCCGGTAGCCCTTATCAAAATGGCTTTATTGAACGATTTAATCGTACCTATCGTACTGAAGTACTCGATTTATATCTTTTTAACAACTTAGCACAAGCTAGGAAAATAACCGAAGAATGGCTAACGATTTATAACACCGAAAGACCGCATGAGGCATTAAATAACATGACACCGATTGAGTATAAAACACTAAAACAAGCAGCTTAATTTTCTACGTGAGTTGTGTACTAAGTTTGGGGTATTTACACTCCCAATGTCCTTGCGTTTTCCGGCTTTCTACATAACTTGGACGTTGTTTAATTGACCGTTTATATCGGCGGTCTCCTTCTTTTATACTCGGTGCCTTGCAATGCCGATAAGCTTTGCCTTTTCGTCTTAGATAAGGTTTGAATTGTTCATAGCGCGCTTTATTTTGATAAAGGTAGTTATAGATTGATTGGACGCTGATTTTCTTTAAACGTGCAGCAATCTGCTCTGGGCTGTAATAAAGCATGAGGTATTTTTCAACTTGACGCCATACCGAAGACTCTATTGGCTTACCATTACCGCTGTTTTTTCGCCTTTTCCTAGCGAGTGTTACCGCCTCATGTGCTTGATAGGTTTGATTAGGTTTTGAGTTTCTTTTTATCTCTCGACTTATTGTCGAAGGATGTCTATTGAGTAGCTGGACTATCTCTTTTTTATTCTTTCCTGTTTGTAATAATACGAAAATTTGGTATCGTTCCTTTCTACTTTCTTCACTCCACCGTGTTTAAAATTGCACTTCATGTTTGAACCCAGGAATAAATGAAATTAATGATATGTCCGAGTTAAGAGGAAACTGAGTGGATCCTTCTTAATGTTACTTGTATCATTGAAGATTATAATAACTATAAGAAGGCTTTGTTAGTGATAATTGATTTCTTAAAAGAAGATTTAAAAAATCCAACTTTTATTGAGTATTCATTTTTTATTAATTTTTAAATAAAAATATTAAGTTATTTTTATTCTTCATCTTTAGTTTTTAAAGTAATTAATTTTGTTTTATTAATTCCCGTTTCATAACTATTGTTACTATTATAATAAGTTGCTCTGGCACTGTGTAATATCTGACTATTCAGTGAAATTTTTTTATAGTATTGCTCAAAACGTTGATCATAAGCCCAATCTGGGATATTAGTATAATGATAGTTATAATCTATCCATTTACCTGTGTCGACCTGAAAACCTCCTCTTATCATTTCTATATTGTAAGTGTCGTTCACTTTATCAATGATGATATCGCCAAAGCAAAAAGCACCTTTATTACCAACAAAATATTTTTTACCTTCATTAGTTAATTGATATCTTAATCCTTCAATTTTGGTGGGGGATCTAGGCAGGGTGGTTATATCTGTATTGGCATCATAAAATTGGGCTGTGATGTTTTTGATTTTTAAGAATTTGAGATCGACAAATAGGTCGAGTATTTCAGTTTGTTTATCGAAAAACACATCGTTAGGAAAGATGTTTTGGTTATTTGGCAGGAAATAACATAATGCACGATTATCTTCTCTACTTAAAGTTTCTTGTAGCGATTGCTTATAATCTACATTATTGCAACCAAATAGTAGTAAGCTGAAAGTAGTTATCAGTGGATATTTTAGATTCATGATAATTAATCCCAATAGTTTTTAACAATTAAGCCAATACCACGGCTATAGAGCTTTTTTGTTTGTTCATCATAATAAAACCTTACGGTATCGGTTTTTAATTCATTTTGGGGCATTAATTTGGGGGGTAATTTATCAATAACATATTGATATTCAATTTCAATATAATTGCTATATGGCGTTATTTTGGTTACCGACTTGACAATCACTTTGCCAAAACAAAATCCTGACGAACTCAAGTTAGGCCATTTTCTATAGTATTTTTTGCCTTCTTCGGTAAGGTTATAGATATAAACGATGCGATTTTTATCCATTCCGCTAATTTCAATTTGTTCTGTTAGCAAGCCTGCTTCTGTTAACGTTTGTAATAGGATCAATGTGTCAGAGTCGTATCGTCTGTCAAATATGTAATAAGGCGCAGTCATTACTATTGATATGCATTTTATTGGTTCGCCATTACCGTTTATGGTGTCAAATCGTTGTTGGATTTCGTTTTGCCATTGTTGTTCAGTTAAATTAAAAACCTCGGGCAGTTTTTCGAGTTCGGATTGGCTTTGTTGTGGCGGAGCATCACACGCATTTAGAGTGAGTCCGATTATTGTTACAGCTATTGTGCTGAGAAGATATTTTATTAATTCCATAAGGTTTTTCCCTCTTTTATTGGGTATTGGTTTTCCCTGAAGGAAAATAACTCATGGTAACTATTTAATTCAGTTTGCGTAGGATATCTTTCAAAGAGTGTGGTTATCGGTAGTGGAAAGCAAAATTCTTTATCTAAATAAATAAATTTATTGGCAGATAATGCCGAGTCTTTTATTGATAATTTGCTGCAAGGATAAGTCGAGCTGATATCGGCCTTTTCAAAAACCTTAATGCGATTAAGCCAATCAAATTCCATTGGCTTAAAATCGTTATAATCGTCGTAATAATCGTTTTTAAACACAATGATGTGGTCTTTGGCAAATTTTATATATTCGATAATTTGACTGGTTCTGTTTTGATCGCTTTCTGCTATGTGATATCGATAGCCGAATTTTAAACTTTGGTTTTCAAAATCAAATTCAGGGTCGATTAACCATTCAAATTTTTGATAGTCTTTGTATTCTTTATAATCTTCTATTCTTGAAGAAATTTTTGTTTTTAAATTTTCGATGTTGGTTTTGTCATCAAATAACTTTTTGACTTCAAGTAAGTCAATAAATCCGAGTTTATAAACATTTATACATAATCGGTTTTGATTGTCATAAGCTGGCGCAACAAACCTGTCACAATGTTTTGTGTTAGATGGGTTATATTTTTCACTATATATATATCCTTCAGGTATACTTAGTTCTGCGATACCTTCAATTTTAGTTGTGTTGGGACCTGTAAGATAAATATCACCTTTTTCGAATGTAAATGGATTGGTATTTTTGTTGGATTGAATTTGTGTAAAATAGCGGCTGATTTCGGGAACTTTATCTTTTGGTATTTCAATCGCTTTACTTTCTTGCTCTTTATGTCGATAACTGTTGTCGTTATCGGTTTTTGCTGATTGAATATAACGATCTAAAAGACATTCTCGCTCTAAATCTGTTGGCCAAACTATTTTATTTTCCTTATTTTTTAATACTTTAAAATTACGGTTACAAAAGTTGTATTGTGCCTGACCGACGATATCTTCATAAAATAAAATATTACCATTTATATCCAAAATCGTTAATAACTTTTTTTCATCCTCACTTTGATTTTTGGGTGTGGCTTTTTGGGCATAATAAAGTTTTTCCTTACCAACATCTTTAACTGTATAATAATCATATTCACCAAGTGTTTTACCTTTGATATCAATAAGGTGATATTTTTTAGAATTATAATTATTTTTTACCCAACTTACTGTACCGTATAAAGGAGAAATGCTATCAAACTGATTTTCATAATGCATTTTCCCATCATAATCATAAATTTGATAAACATGATAACCATCTTGATAATTGCCTAGCCAAAAATAACCTGCTGAAAGGTTTTGTGGGATGCAATCAAAATTAGTCGTCCACGCTTTGGAACCAACATCGGTTTCTTTGCCTGTTTTGCTATTAACTAGATATTGGCTGTTATTTTTTTTACATAGCTGCATTATTGTATCGGATGTGATTATTTTGCATTGTGGTTTGGTTTGGGATTGCGTTTTTTGTGTCAGTGTTGTTTTAGGGAGTTTTTTAAAAAATTTACCTTGTAGATTTAAATAGCCTTCATCATATTCTGGGGTAGTTACTTCGGCATAACCGTTAATAAAGGGGCCGATTTTGAGATAATAACGCCCTTTGGGTGTAATTAAATTACCATCGGTATCAATGATAACTGATAAATGTGTATCTTGGTAATAATAGGCTATTCGTTCGGCGCCCAAATAAGTTAAGTTATTTTTGATTTTAAACTTTAATATGTTGCCTTTTTTTTCAAAAGCAAATTTAAAATTATCTATCTTTTTTATATTGCTGTAGAGGAGGTTATTGCTACTGTTGGTTAACTGCACAATCCAATAATGATCTTGGTATTTTATTGAGTCAATTTCTTGGCTGTTATCGATAATAACTGTGCCGTCACGATCAAAAAGTAGATTGTTATAAGTTATATAGCGACTAGCATCATCAGAGAATGCTAAGATTGGGAATAAAATTAAGCTTAAATTTGTTAGATATCGGGCAGATTTTATTATTTTGTTATTCATAATAATTGATTGTTATAAAAATAGGATTGTTTTGCGATTAAATATAAGTCGGTTAAATAGATCCAAATGTTGATTAAGTTGATTATTTACCCAAACTTTTGTTATAGATTGTTTAGAATAGGTTAATTGTTTAGTTTGATAAGGAAATAAGATATTTCCTAAATAAAAACAGATTTGATTATCTTTACTTGGAATCTTTTGAAGATAATATGTCTTTATATTTTCCAATAATGTATTATCAATAGATTTTAGATTTGAATCTTCACAGCCTAATAAAAAAACAAATGCCTTTTTCATTCTTCATTATTGGTCAATTTATTGCAAAATCGATGTTATTTGTCATGGAACTTTTATTATTAGTGTTTATTTAAAATTGACTCACTTTATATGACTTATATTCCATCACATATATCTATTATGCTATAAATTTATACCTATTCCTCGGTTAATTATATAGTGATTAGGATTATAAAATAATTAATTTAATTGAATAAGGTTAGCAGAAATTAACATAATGTAAATAAATTTTTTATAGATAAGTTTCTATTAATTGGAAAGAAGACGCGTTATAAAAATCACTTTGCTCATAGTCAAAAAATAAAGCCTATGCTAGACTGAATCAAACTCTGAAGCTTTTTTACCTAAGTGATATTTTCATATGGTGGATTAGCCGCGGTATAACGCAGAAATGGTTATGCTTCCCGATTTGGATAAGGTGTTTAATGTATATATGCAATTAGTTGATAATTATCAGCGTCGATTTCAATATCTACGTTTGTCGATTACCGAGCTGTGTAATTTTCAGTGTCAGTACTGTTTACCAAGTGGTTATCAGCCTAACAAGGAACATAAATTTTTGTCGCTCAGTGAGATTAATAATGTTGTTGCAACATTTACTGAACTTGGTGTGCGTAAAATTCGGTTAACGGGTGGTGAGCCCACTTTGCGTCGCGATTTTATTGATATCTTATCGCTCATATCTTCCTATCCCAGCGTGAAAGAACTCGCTATTACGACCAATGGTTCGCGTTTATTAAAAAATATTCACCATTGGCATCAAGCTGGTTTAAATGCGATTAATATTAGTATTGATAGTTTTACTCCCCATTTATTTAAATTAATTACTGGTCAAGATAAGCTTAAAGAATTACTGCAGTGTGTTGATAAATCGTTAGAAGTAGGTATAAAAAAAGTCAAAATTAACACTGTTTTGATGAAAAATATGAATGATAATTTAAATGATTATTTGTTATGGATTAAAGATATTCCAGTGGAGTTGCGCTTTATTGAACTTATGGAAACAGGCGAAAGCAATGATGTATTTAATCGTTATCACTTGTCTGGTAGTTTTATTGAAACACAATTAATTGCGCAGGGATGGGAGTTACAACCCAAAAAACCTTTATCAGGTCCTGCTAAGATTTATGTGCACAGCGATTATCAAGGAAAAATTGGTTTGATTATGCCCTATTCAAAAGATTTTTGTAAAAGTTGCAATCGATTACGTGTATCATCTATCGGTAAATTACATTACTGCCTATTTGGTGATGCGGCGGTTGATTTACGTGATTTGTTGGAAAGCTCAGAACAGAAACAACAATTAAAAGCAAGAATTTTTGCTTCATTAATGATTAAACCAGAAAAGCATTTGTTACATGATCATCGTGTAGGGCTCACCCCTAATTTATCTTATATCGGTGGATAATTGGCTGTTCTGTTTTGGGACATTGTCAATTTGCCAATGTTGTATAGCCCAATCTAGTAACTGTTTTTGAGAGGCGTCTTGCCAATCTTCTGGCACATATTGTCCTAGAAACTGTAAAGCCTGGACGGTTAACGCTTTAAAATTGTTTAAATCAATCGGGCTAGCATGATTTTGTTTTGATAGTTTATTGCCATTTTTATCTAATACTAGTGGTAAATGGCTGTAACTTGGCACAGAAAAACCAAGCAGTTGATATAGTGAGATTTGTTTTGCAGTAACAGGTAAAAGATCCGCGCCACGAACTATTTCGGTAATTCCTTGTTCATGATCGTCTAAAACTACCACTAAGTTATAGGCAAATAAGCCGTCTTTGCGGTGAATAATAAAATCTTCTTGCGCACTTGCTTTTTCAACTGTTTGTAAACCACGAATCTGATCTTTAAATTGAAAAATAGGATGATTTTGTTTTAAACGTACAGCAACTTGTTGCTTATTATTGATAGATAAATGTCGTTCACGACAAAAGTTGTCGTAAATACCATTTGTTAGGTTTTGAATTCGTTGTCTAGTACAGTCACAATAATAGGCTTGTTGTTTATCTATAAGTGTTTTTAAAACAGTGTGGTAACGCTCACTGCAAGATGATTGATACAAGACCGTATCATCCCAATATAAATTAAGCGCTTCAAGCGTTTTTAATATAAGTGATGATGCCCCTTTGACTTCTCGTGGTGGGTCGATATCTTCGATACGGACAAGCCATTTACCACGACAAGATTTAGCTTGGAGATAACTACCAAGAGCCGTTACCAACGAACCAAAATGTAATGGCCCTGATGGTGAAGGGGCAAAACGACCGATATAATGCATAGGTCTGATTTGGAATGATAGATAACAGGGATTACATACCCATTTGTTTTTCGCGAAGTTCTGCAAGCGTTTTACAATCAATACATAAATCGGCTGTCGGTCTTGCTTCTAAACGGCGGATTCCAATTTCAACACCACAAGATTCACAATAACCAAAATCGTCTGATTCGATTTTCTTTAACGTTTTTTCAATTTTTTTGATGAGTCTTCTTTCTCTATCTCTAGCGCGTAATTCAAGGCTGAATTCTTCTTCTTGTGTTGCTCGGTCAGCCGGATCTGGGAAGTTTGCTGCTTCATCTTGCATATGCGTAACTGTTTTTCCCATTTCACCTTGTAGCTGAGTTAGCCAAGCTTCTAAAATAAGTTTAAAATGTTTCAATTGCTTAGGGTTCATGTACTCCTCGCCTTTTGCCTCTTTATAAGGCTCAAGCCCAGCAATTGAAAGCAGGCTAAGAGAAGATGTATTTACTTTTTGTTCCTTTTTCACTGCAATCCCCTTAAGTAAAGATTATTTGAAAGCGCTAAACTATAGCAATAATTCAGCCTTTGGCAAATTTTTTTTATCATTTTTATAGTTAAAAAATAGGAAAAATAATACAACTATATGTTATTAATAAAGATAATTAATTATTCCACTTTTTTAACCCATTTTCAGGACATTTAGCTACTAAATCGTACAATTTGTCGTTATCGGGGAAAATAAGTTCAGGACTGATATCAAATAGTGGATAGAGGACAAATTCTCTATTTTTCATATGATAATGAGGGATAGTAAGTCTTTCATTATTAATGACTAAGTCATCATAAAGTAAAATATCTAAATCTAGGGTTCTAGCACCCCAACGATTATCTTTGCGTACGCGTCCTTGTGCTTTTTCAATTGCTTGTAGTTCATCAAGCAATGCTATAGGTGATAAGCTTGTCGTCAGTTTAATTACTGCATTAAGATAATCATTTTGATCTTGTGGCCCTAAGGGCTTACTTCGGTAAAATGGTGAAATATCTACCACTTTTGAGCTAGGCAAACAGCGTAATGATTCAATAGCACGATTAGCTTGTACAAACGGATCTTCAAGGTTGCTCCCTAAAGCAACATAACAAATTGACATAATTAGACTTATTTTTTGTGATGTTAAGTACAATTGAATGGCAATATCTTAGCACATAAAACAATTGCCAAGAATGATTATATAAATAGATTTATGCTCATGACGTTGGTTACAGGCAATTTTAGAAACTATGGCAATAAATTCATAAATAAAAATTAAATATAATTAATATGTTAATGTGTTTTTGTAGTAAAAAACATATTAATTTAAAGGGGGAAGTAAATAGAAACTCCCTTTATTTGAGCGTTTCTATTGTTATGACTGTTTATTATTAAAATTTCTATAGTACTTCAACAATTGATTCGCAAAGTCTGGACATGTTATCTAATGTCATACCAGCCACGTTGATACGTCCTGAGTTTACGATATAGATGCCATAATCATTACGTAATTTTAGTACTTGTTCTTCGTTCAAGCCACTAAACGAAAACATACCATTTTGTTTGGCAATATAACTAAAATCTTGATTTGCACCTTTGTCTTGTAACGTTTTTACAAATAGTTGTCGCATGCGGTGAATACGTTGACGCATACTTGTTAATTCATCGATCCACTCTTCTTTTAATTCTTCATTGTTTAATATATAAGAGACGATTTTAGCACCATGGGCAGGAGGGTTTGAGTAATTAGCTCGAATAATTGTTTTAACTTGACTAAAGGCTCGATCGGCAATTTCAGCATTTGCCGCAATTAATGTAAATGCTCCCACTCGTTCGTTATATAAACCGAAATTTTTAGAATATGAACTTGCAATAAGTAGTTCTGGATGATTATTGGCAAATAACCGTAACCCATAAACGTCTTCTTCTATACCTTGTCCAAAGCCTTGATAAGCTAAATCAAACAGTGGTAACCAACCATTTTTTAAGGCAAGATGCGATATAGCTTGCCATTGTTCTGGGGTTGGATCGATACCCGTTGGGTTATGACAGCATCCATGGAATAATACCGCTTCGCCAGCGGCAACTTGGTTTAAGCTGCTCATCATGGCATCAAAATCAAGAGTGTGCGTTTGTGCACTGTAATAATGGTATTCGCGTACTTCAAGGCCTGCCATTTGGAATACACTACGATGATTTGGCCAAGTTGGATTACTAACCCAAACTCGTTTTATTTTTGTTCGGCGAGCTAAAAAGTCTGCCATAATGCGTAAAGCCCCTGTTCCTCCAGGTGCTTGTGCAGTTCTTGCTCGTTCATTTTCACTACCAAAAAGCAAAGTTTGCGTTGCAATATTGAAGGATTTGAGACCGTCAATAGGAAAGTAACTTTTTGTGGTTTCGTCATTTAGTAACAAATGCCCTGCTTTTCTGACACTTTCTAAAATAGGGGTTTTAGTCGTTTCATCTTTATAAATACCGACACTTAAATTAATTTTATTGGTGCGTTCATCTTTATTATAAAGGTCAGCTAGCCCTAAAATGGGATCGGCTGGCGCAGCTGTCAAATTTTCAAACATAATCCACCTATTTAATTGATTATTATTACTGCATTATATACATATTATTTTGTAAGTTACAATTTCGAATAGGCATACAATAAAACAGATTTTTGTAAACATTTTTTATTTTTAACTTTCTTCTGGTTACTGAAAAACTGTAAGTTGATTAAAAAATGAAATCAAATCATTAGTTAATGTCGTTAATTCTCCTGTAATTAAGTCCTCTTTTACTATTTCACCCGTTAAATTGTTTAATGAAATTATTGTTGTGCAGTCATCCGTCGAGGCTATAAAAATGGTTGGTGTTCGTTTTAATCTTTTTTGTTGGGATAAATGAGCTATTAGGTTTTGTTCTAAAGTTGAAAAATCATCATCATTCCATGCTTGAATTAAGGTTAAATGTGTGTCGGTAAATTTAGCCGTCATATTGCCAGCATATTGTGTACCATAAAAAATGTGGGCAGAGGGGTGCAAAATGATACCGATAACTTGTTCTACAATCGTGAGATCTCTTGGCGGTTCTAGTAAGAATGGTTGCCAAAATACCGTAAGATGTTCAGTTTTTAAAATACAAGGAGAGGGGATGGCATGTAATTCTTCGCTTTGTGGTGCGTATTTGAATTGCTCAATCCAACGAGTAGTGAAATTAAGTAAGGCAATTTTATCGGCAGAGTTCATAAATAGATATATCTCATATTAAATTACAATGTCATTTTATCGTAATTATACTGATTAAGTTATATTATGCATAATTACATCGATGTTTTATTTTTAAGTAATGAGATAATTAGTAAGAAAAATTTTTGTAAAAAAGTTTCCGGTAACTAGGTGTTTTAGTATAAAAATTTAAGCAAATTAAATAAGTTATTTATCATGTGATTAAAGCTAGTTGAATATAGCTAAAAATGAATTCTTAACTGTTTGTAAAATAGACAGTTTAATTTGCTTGCTATCCTTGACCGAAACGTTAATAATAGTGGTGGATAATTTTATCCTTGTAATGCAGCAATGGCGTTAGACATTACAGTTTGTAAAAATAAAATAGCGTAAGTAGAATCATTATAATTAGATAATATGTTTATTTTAAACAATTGCATAAAGATTTAGTTTATTTGCTAAAGCCGGTAAGACACAAAGGTTTGCAAATTAGCCATATTAATAAAGTGTCAATAAATTATACAATTAGGTTTTTTTTAATATTTAGTGCTTTTTAATTTAGCATTTTGCTTAATGTATGATATTGATGTTGTGTAAGCGGTGTCAGGTTCACATAAAATAATAACAAAAATAACATAAATAAAATAATGAATGCTGTATACCAATATTTAGTTAAGTACCAATATTCATCATTGTTAAAATAATCACTTATCAATAATAAGATTCTACCTACTGTTAATTAAAATTAATGAAGAGTGTAGAATAATGAAAAGAATGCTAATCAATGCAACCCAGCAAGAAGAGCTGCGAGTTGCGCTTGTTGATGGTCAACGATTGTATGATTTAGATATCGAAAGCCTTGGACATGAACAGAAGAAAGCGAATATTTATAAAGGTAAAATCACTAAAATCAACCCAAGTTTAGAAGCGGCTTTTGTTTCGTATGGTGGTGAGCGCGATGGTTTTTTACCTTTAAAAGAGATTGCTGAAAGCTATTTCCCATCTAATATTTCTGGCCGCCGTAGTATTAAACATCTACAGGAAGGTCAAGAAGTCCTTATCCAAATTGAAAAAGAGATTCGCGGCAAAAAAGGTGCGGCTTTAACTACCTATATTAGTTTAGCTGGTAGCTATTTGGTATTGATGCCTAATGATCCTCGTGCTGGTGGTGTTTCGCGCCGTATAGAAGGTGAGGAAAGAGCAGATCTTAAACGTATTATTGATGCAATTGAAAAGCCAAAAGGTATGGGCGTTATAGCTAGAACGGCGGGCGTTGGTAAAAGCCAAGAGGAGTTGCAACAAGATTTAGATGCATTAGTTAACTATTGGACAGCAATTCAAAACGAAGCAAAAAAACATCCTGCACCAAGCTTGATTCATAAAGAAAGTGATATCATTACTCGCGCATTTCGTGATTATTTGCGTGATGATGTTGGTGATATTTTAATTGATAATCCTAAAGTGCTTGAAATTGCTAAAAAGCGTTTAACTGATTTGGGACGTGTTGAGTATATCAGTCGCTTAAAGCTTTATGAGGGTGATGTGCCATTATTTAATCATTTCCAAATTGAGGGGCAGATTGAGTCGGCATTCCAGCGAGAAGTTCGCTTACCTTCTGGTGGTTCAATTGTTATTGATGCCACAGAAGCGCTTACAGCAATCGATATTAACTCGGCTAAATCCATTCGTGGTAGTGATATTGAAGAAACAGCATTTAATACTAACCTTGAAGCAGCCGAAGAAATAGCTCGTCAACTACGTTTACGCGATTTAGGTGGTTTGATTGTTATCGATTTTATTGATATGACACCAGTCCGCAATCAGCGTGAGGTAGAAAATCGCTTAAAAGAAGCGATGAAAACCGATCGTGCAAGAATTCAAACTACGCGAATTTCACGCTTTGGTCTACTTGAAATGTCGCGCCAACGTTTAAGCCCATCATTACGTGAAGCAACCCATCATATTTGTCCTCGTTGTCAAGGTACAGGTACAGTTCGGGACAATAATTCATTGTCTTTATCTATTCTTCGATTGATTCAAGAAGAAGCAATGAAAGATAATACAGTACAAATCGATGTCATTGTTCCTGTGCCAATAGCAAGCTATTTACTTAACGAAAAACGTCGTGCTATCACCAATATTGAAAGCATGCATCCTGATGTCAAAATTGTGATTGCTGGCGATGAAGAGATGGAAACCCCATTGTATAAGGTGATTCGTAAGCGTAGAGGTGAAGAAACAGATGTGTTGAGTTATAATCTTCCAAAATTGATTCGTGAACTTGAGGAAGAGGAAGAAGAGCAACAATCTGTTGAAGTTATTGTTGAACAAGCTGTATTATCAGGCCCTAAAGTTGAGGCATGTGCAACACCAAAAGAAAAGGTAGAGTCAAAAACTAAAAAATCAAGTGGTCTGTTTAGTGGGTTATTTGGTAAATTACGTAAACTGTTTGTTACTGAAAAAGTAGAACCTCAGCCAGAAGTTAAAACAAGACCGACCAAAAGACGGGATAATCAACGTTCAAACAATCGACGTCAACGTAATAACCGGAACAACAATGTAGTTAATAATGGTAATGTTGTTGCAGTAGGCAATACTGAGGAGGTTAAAGAATCAAGTCGAAATAATAACCGCAGAGCTAAACAAAATAGTAATTCAAATGCTAATTTGTCAAACTCTGAAAACAATCTTAAGGCAGATAGAGTTGTCGAGGAAGTGGTACAACCAAAACTGCGTGAGGCTAAGCCGAGGCGTCAACAACGAGCATTAACTAAAAGTGTTCGTGTGAAAAATAGTAATGCCACTGCCACGATGCAGACTGAACAAGAACAAGTAATTATTCCTTCTATATTATTACCTGTTATTGTCTCAGAATCAGCTGAGAGCAATATTGTATCGGAAATTCAACCGAAACGTCAGCGCCGTACTTCAAGACATTTACGAATGAATGGCCAACGTAATAAACGCCGTGTTCGGAATGGGGAACTAAAACAGTCTCCAATACCATTACCGTTTGCTGCAGCATCATTAGAATTAGCTTTAGGTCGCGTTGTCGTTGATTACAGTCAAATAACTAATGAAGAGCAAAATAATATGGTACCTGTCATTCCATCACTTTTACTTCCTGTTATTGTTAAAAATGAGGAAGATGTAAATAGTACTGATACTGCTAGTGTTAATGATGTATCAAAAGCTCCGTTATTTGTAAGTGCTCAAGAGGATTTTAAAGTTAGTGAGCAAAATGGTAATGATATTGAGCTGGTAACTAATGATTTACACTCAATAGGTTATTCTTCTTCAGCGATGACTAAAGCACCTGCACCAGAATATGTGACTTATGATGTTGAAATAAGATCGCGTGAAGAATCAGATTATCATTTCGAAGGTAAAGGTAATGCTGGTGGTTTAAGTGCTCAGGATCATGCTTATGCCGCAGCAAGTAAACCGGTAATACCGGATAATCAATAAATAGATTAAAACACGGTGGTGTGCTTATGTCACCGTGTTTTAATTAATTATAATAGCGATAAAGATAAACAATGATTATCTATATTTCCAAAAAAATAGTAACGTTTTTGTTTATTATTTGTGTATTAGCCCAGATTAGTTTTTGTTTAGTTTATTTTAGTCCTCACTCAACATTTAACATTAATAATTTAAGCTTTTTAGATGCTTACAGTGCTTTTTTTAAACAGTTACTACAGGGTCAATTCAGATTATTAACTGGAGAAACCGTACCATTTTTCCATACATTATTGGCTACATTTGAACTGTGTATTCTTGCTTTATTCGTTGCTTTACTGATTGGATTGCCATTGGGAATTTTTCTTGGACTTAGTAATATTCATTGGTTAAATAATATTATCCGTTTAGGATCTTTATCTTTGTATTCTTGCCCTATAGTTATGGTTGTTATTATCGTTATGTATTGGTTATCGCCAACTTGGTCGATATCAATGAATTTTGATGTATCGCCATCAGTAGCTGGAACTTCGTTATTGGACCTTTTGGTTTCATCAAAAATAGATAAATGGCATATGATATTGGGTCAAATTCACTATTTGGTTTTGCCAATCTTTATTTTAGCTATTCAACCAAGCATTATGACTATTCAACTTGTTAGCCAGAATGTAAGAAATATATCACGACAGAATTTTATTAAAATGGCGATTATTCGTGAGCGATCACCGTTTAAAATTTTACGCCGTCATTTATTACCTAATTCCATTCCTGCGACTATTCCACAGCTAACTTATAATACGACAACATTACTGTTTTCAACTATGGTAATTGAAATTTTATTTAATCGAGTAGGATTAGGGCAATGGGTGATGATAGCTTATCACCATCATAATTATTTTGTTATTTCTATTGCTATTTTAGCCTGTGGCACTGTCATAAGTTTATTAACGTTATTGGGCGAAATTTCGGCGGTAGTTATTTATCCTTTGCGTCATAAGGAACATTATGTCTAGACGAGCAAGATTGCTTAAAAATGTTAATTTAAGCTTTAATCGGTTGCATAGTAATCTTTACTTAGTTGTTGGCTTTTATGGCATATTGGCGCTTGCCTTTGTGGCATTATCAACCAAATGGTTCTTTCATGCTCATTTAAACCCTATTTATCCAGTTTCATTACCACCTGCTTGGTGGTCTAATGGTGATATTAATCATATATTAGGTACTAACGATAAAGGACAAGATATTTTTGATTATTTGTTAATTGGTTATCGCTCAACTATGTCAATGACATTAAAGGCGGTTTTTTATGTGGTAGTCATTGGTGGGTTAATCAATTATTTAATGTTTTTTATATCATTTATACGCCCTTTTATATTATTTGTTTTTAAATTTTGTATGGTAATACCACCGTTACTTGGTGTGATTGTGATTAGCTTATTATTAGAAGATGACATTACTAATATTTTATTGGTAATAGGGTTATCTTATATGCCACGCTTTATTTATAATATTCATCAGCGTGCCATCAATGAATGGAATAAAACGTATATTACAGCCTATAGACTTGATGGATTATCTTCCTTTACAATTTTTAATCATTATATTTTACCTAATATTTTACCTATTTATTTGACTGAAATTGTTTCGCTATTTGGTTCGATTATTTTAGCTATTACTACCATAACTTTTTTAGGTTTTGCAAATGATATTTCTCGACCAGATTTAGGTATGATGATGTTTCAAATGAAAGATATCATTGCAACTAATTATTTAGCCTTTTTATCTCCGGGAATTGCGGTTTCTGCTACAATTATTTTGGTTTATTTATTCAATTTTGGATTATATGGCCGTCGAGCAGGAACTTAATTATGGCATTATTAGATATTCGGAATTTAACCATTGAGTTTATTACATCAGATGGCCTTTTGCGCGCAATTGATCGTGTAAATTTAAAGTTGTCAGAAGGTGAGATTCGAGGTTTAGTTGGTGAGTCAGGATCAGGAAAAAGCCTTATCGCTAAAGCTATTTTAGGTGTGACTAATCATAATTGGAAGATTTCAGCTGATCGATTTTATTTTAATGACATTGATTTACTTAAACTCACTCCTAGACAGCGCCGAAAAGTCATTAGTGCTAATATATCGATGATATTCCAAGAACCACAATCTTGCTTAGATCCTTCCATGAAAGTAGGGCAACAGTTAATTAGTGCAATTCCAAGAAGGACATTTAAGGGGCATTGGTGGCAAAGGTTATTTTGGCGTAAACATCGAGCGATTGAGTTATTGCATCGGGTAGGAATTAAGAATCATAAGGAGATATTAAAATCTTATCCGTTTGAATTGACTGAAGGTGAATGTCAAAAAGTCATGATTGCAATTGCGTTGGCTAATCAGCCTAAGCTACTTATTGCTGATGAGCCGACAAATGCGATGGAAGCAACTACTGAAGCACAAATTTTTAGGTTGCTAGCTAGTATGAATCAAAATGTGGGTACCACTATCTTATTTATTAGTCATGATCTGCAAATGGTTACCAGATGGACTGATCGTATCAATGTTTTATATTGTGGACAGACAGTTGAAGTTGCTGATAGTAAAGATTTAATTAAATCGCCTTATCATCCTTATACTCAGGCGCTAATTTATGCAATTCCTGATTTTGGTAAAGCGATGCCGCATAAAAGTCCTTTAAATACTTTACCTGGAGTGATCCCATCATTAGAACACCTACCAATAGGTTGTCGATTAGGGCCTCGTTGTCCATATGCCCAGAAAAAATGTATTTTGGCTCCAGAATTGATACCGATAAAAGATCATTTTGTAGCCTGTCATTTTCCATTAAATACTGATGAGTAGCCATAAATAATAGGAATATACGATGAATCCAATATTAAGAGTGCGTAACTTATCTAAGCAATTTAAAATTCCTAAAGGTTTTCTGGGACATTTATACATTAATGCAGTGAAGCCATTATCGTTTTCTCTTAATGAAGGTAAAACGCTTGCAATTATCGGACAAAATGGCTCTGGCAAATCGACACTCGCAAAAATGTTAGTTGGTATGATAAAGCCTGATAGTGGGGATATCTGGATTGACGGTAATAAAGTTCAATACGGTGATTATAGCTATCGTTGTCAACTAATTCGTATGATATTTCAGCATGTAGAAAGTTCATTTGATCCACGATTACGTATTGGGCAATTGCTTGAAATACCATTAAAGTGTAATGCTAATTATGATGCTCATGAACGTGAAAAGTTAATTAGAGATGTATTGAAGCAAGTTGGATTGTTACCTGAACATGCCTCTTATTATCCTTCAGTGATGGCTGCGGGGCAAAAACAGCGTGTGGCACTAGCTCGAGCATTGATTTTAAAACCCAAAGTGATAATTTTAGATGAAGCATTAGCTGCACTTGATATTTCGATGCGTTCGCAAATTGTTAATTTAATGCTGATGTTACAAGCTGAACAAAATATCTCTTATGTATATGTTACTCAAGATATTGGGATGATGAAACATATCAGCGATGAAATTTTAGTTATGCATAATGGCGAATTGGTTGAATATGGTAATACCGCTGAAGTATTAGCTTCACCGCTGAGTGATATTACCCAAAAATTAATCAATAGCTATTTTGGTGAAGCGCTTACTGCAGATGCTTGGCGTACCGATACTCGTACTTTTTAATTAACAAATCTATCGGAGTTATTTTGATTTTTGCATGAAGTAATACACATTTCTTTAGAATGTTCATCAATTTGTAATTTGATTATTCTGATGATTTTATTAAATAAAAAATCTCGACAAATAAATTAAAAGATACTATATTTAGCTATATAGATTTCTAGACGTCTATTTTGATGTTTGAAAATGACTTACCGATTTAGGAGTTTTTGTTATGCCTATTTGTATTCCTGACTCATTACCTGCGGTTGATGTATTACGTAATGAGAATGTATTTGTTATGACTTCATCTCGTGCTAATACCCAAGAAATTCGACCTCTTAAGCTTCTTTTTTTAAATTTAATGCCTAAAAAAATCGAAACAGAAAACCAATTTTTACGCTTACTTTCTAATTCGTCTTTACAAGTTGATATTCAGTTATTACGTATTGATCAGCGAGAGTCTAAAAATACGCCTATTGAACATTTAAATAGTTTTTATTGTGATTTTGATGATATTTGTGAGCAAAATTTTGATGGGTTAATTATAACAGGTGCCCCACTAGGGAAAGTGGCTTTTTCCGATGTTGTGTATTGGTCTAAGTTAGCCGAAATTATTACTTGGGCAAAGGATCATGTTACTTCAACTATGTTTGTTTGTTGGGGTGTTCAAGCTGCTTTGAATGTCTTATATGATTTACCAAAATTTACTCGCGCGCAAAAGTTATCGGGTGTTTTTCAGCATCATATTGTGCAATCTAATGCGATTTTAACACGCGGTTTTGATGATACCTTTTGGGCTCCCCATTCTCGCTATGCTGATTTTCCAATTGATAAAATAAAAACATATACCGATTTAACTATTTTAGCTGAGTCTGATATTACCGGCCCTTATTTAATGGCTACAGCTGATAAGCGAATGGTGTTTGTAACAGGTCATCCTGAATATGATTCTTCAACGTTGGCAAATGAATATTATCGAGACTTAAATGCAGGTATTAATCCTGATATGCCATATAATTATTTTCCTGATAATAATCCTTATTTAACACCAAAAGCCACATGGCGTAGCCACGCTTACCTATTATTTAGTAATTGGCTCAACTATTATGTTTACCAGTTAACTCCATTTGATTTAACAACTCGAAATTTAACAATTGATGACTAATAAAGGTTAGCCGAATCTTATAATCAAATTTCGTTAAGTTGTTGCTAGATTTATTTAACAATAACCTATTTAAATTGGATCTTACAATGCCAAATATTAAATAATAATTGGTAAAACTTGCGGAATATTATCTGAATGTAATTTTAGTTATATAACTAGACTTGTAACCAGAATGTTACAGGACCATCATTAATCAATGATACTTGCATGTCGGCTGCAAATTGGCCAGTTTGAGTTGTTATTTTTTGTTGGCATTGTTCTATAAAAAACTGGTAAAGCCTATTTGCTTCATCGGGTTTAGCGCCTTTTGTAAAGCTTGGTCGCATTCCTTTTTTAGTGTCTGCAGCTAGGGTGAATTGAGAAACAACTAATATTTCGCCATTAGTTTGGTTAACATTTAAATTCATTTTTCCTTCATTATCGCTGAAAATACGATAACCTAAAACTTTGTCACATAAACGAATTGCTTTTTGTTCGTCATCATCTTGCTCAACTCCGAGGAAAATCAGTAAACCCTGATTAATCTGCCCAATGATATTATTGTCTACTGTCACACTAGCTTGTTTTACTCGTTGGATTAAGGCGATCATAATTTAATTACTCTGGTAAAGAAGGGTTGTTAACAATATGTTTTTTTTGTCGGTTATAGTCAGTTAAGGTTGCTGCAAATTCGGCCCCAAACAAGACAATGCACCAAGAAAAATAGATCCAAACTAACATAATGGGGATTGATGATACTACTCCGTAAATGAGTTGATATGTTGGAAACGAAGTAACATATAGTGCAAATGCGCGTTTACCTATTTCAAATAATACTGCAGCGACAAACGCTCCAATCATCGATTCTTTTAAAGGTACAGACTCGGTCGGGATAATGCTATAAAGTAGCCAAAATCCAATCACAGAAATAATAAATGGTAAGCAATTAAGTAGTATATTACCCGTTGTTGCGGTAGATAGCCATTTCAATGAAAAGATATAAGAGCTAACAGCTATACTAGAGCCAATTAAAATTGGGCCTAAGGTTAGTATTGTCCAATACATGGTTAGATTGTACATGAAGGAACGTTTGCGTTTAGTTTGCCAAATATGGTTAAGCGCCGTATTAATTGAGTTGATAAGCAACAGTGATGTAACAATCAGACCGATTACACCAACAAAGGTCATTTTTTTTGTATTGGAGATGAATTGTTCTAAATAACTTTGAATGGTGTTACTCGCCGTTGGAACAAGATTGTTATAGATTAATTGTTTCAATAAATGGCTAACTTCATCAAACATAGGAAAAGCTGAGAGTAAAGAAAAAATAACGGTAATAAGTGGAACTAGTGCCAGTATAGTGGTATAAGCAAGTCCCGCAGAAGATGTTGTTAGCCGGTCATGGTTGATACGATTCCATAACATTTTTATAAAAATCTGTATTTGCGTCATTGATCTCATCGGCTTTTTATATTCTAGTTAGAAATAACACAATTATTAATCCCATTACTATTTAATAAGTTTAATGTGATATCGGCTTCTTTTTTACTGATATAAGGTCCTACTGTGACTCGATATAATTGACCTGAAGAAATATTGCCACTAACCCCCGTCATTGCAAGCTTAGCTTTTAGTTTATCAGCATTAGATTTATCTTTAAATGCTCCACATTGCAATAGCCATTTGTCTGTAATAGCTTGTGTTGATTGTGATGTTACATTTGATGTTTGGTTTTGCGTTGTTGCTTCTTTTTGAGAAGGTGTTACAGTGCGTGAATTATTGACAAAGCTATTTAAGATTTGCTCTCTTTCACTAGCAATTGAACTTGATGTTGAACCATAATTAGCATTAGGGGTTTCTAACTCTTTAAGGTATGTCCAACGCTCTTGAGGTTGTTCAGGTAAAGTTACTGAAGGAGGTTGAGTTTTTACTTTTAGCGGTTCAACGGGTTTTTTAGGTGTATTATTTGCAACAAAATAGAGAATAGCAGAAAATAAAATAATGATTATAATAGCCAAAAATATCATGAAATTAGGCTTGTTTCGTGACTTATTTTTTTTTGATTGGCTCTTTTTCCTGACATAATCACGCTGAACCACAATAAACTCTCTTTTTTAATAATATTGTATAAAATAAAACTAGTATATAAATAAAAAAAGTGGCTTACACCACTTTTTTTCGTATTTCTTTAACTATGTTAGTTAAAAAATAAATGTATTAAGCCAATGCTTTAATTTGTTTGATTAAATTTGCTTTATGACGTGCAGCTTTATTTTTGTGAATTAAGCCACGAGCCGCTTGACGGTCAACAACTGCTTGCATGTCTTTGAATGCCACTTCAGCTGTTTGTTTATCACCAGCTGCAACAGCTGCGTAAACTTTCTTAATATAAGTACGCATCATTGAACGGTTACTAGCATTATGTTTACGGCGTTTTTCGGATTGAACCGCACGCTTCTTAGCTGATTTGATATTAGCCAAAGTCAACTCCCAAGTTTAGATAAAAATTACATATTAATAAGGTGGCAAAATATGCCTTAATTTCTTCCTATTGTCAATGGCGTTACATAAAAAAATATGTTGGTAGTTTTTGTATTTATTATTAATGTTTATTATTTGCACAGTAATGCCTATAACCTAAAAAGAATTTTTATGTTAGAATAGCGAAAGTTTTATTTTATTTATATTTTACAAGGGGAAGTATCATGTCTATTATTAGAATGCAAGATCTTGATCTAAAAGGAAAACGCTTATTTATTCGCTCAGATCTTAATGTGCCGGTCAAAAATGGTAAGGTAACTTCCGATGCGCGTATTAAAGCATCACTACCTACTATTGAAGAAGCCATCAAAAAAGGTGCTAAAGTAATGGTTACCTCTCATATTGGCCGTCCAACAGAAGGTGAGTATAATCCAGAGTTCTCTTTACAGCCTGTTGTTGATTATTTAAAAGAACATGTGTCATTTCCTGTTCGTTTAGTAAAAGATTACCTCAATGGTGTAGATGTAAAAGAAGGCGAATTAGTTGTACTTGAAAACGTCCGTTTTAATGTAGGCGAAGGTAAAGATGATGAAACTTTGTCTAAAAAATACGCCGCTCTTTGTGATATTTATGTCATGGATGCATTTGGTACAGCTCACCGAGCTCAAGCTTCGACTCATGGTGCAGGTAAATTTGCTCCAGTGGCCTGTGCTGGTCCATTGTTAGCAGCTGAACTTGATGCGTTAGGTAAAGCATTAGATAATCCAGCAAGACCAATGGTTGCTATCGTTGCTGGTTCTAAAGTATCAACAAAATTAACCGTACTTGATTCTTTATCAAAAATTGCTGACCAAATTATTGTCGGTGGCGGTATTGCTAATACTTTTATTGCCGCTGAAGGTTACAATGTAGGTAAGTCTCTTTACGAAGCAGACTTAATTCCAGAAGCTAAAAAATTAATGGCTAACTGTGAAATCCCAGTTCCAACTGATGTTCGTGTTGCAACAGAATTTAGTGAAACAGCAACAGCGACTGAAAAATCAGTTAAAGATGTTAAAGAAAATGAACAAATTCTTGATTTAGGTGATAAATCAGCAGAAGTATTAGCAAATATTATCAAAAATGCTAAAACTATTTTATGGAATGGTCCAGTGGGTGTTTTTGAATTTTCTAATTTTCGTCGTGGTACTGAAATTGTAGCAAAAGCAATTGCCGATAGCGAAGGTTTTTCAATTGCTGGTGGTGGAGATACATTAGCTGCAATCGATCTATTTGGTATTGAAGATAAAATCTCTTATATTTCAACTGGTGGCGGTGCTTTTCTTGAGTTTGTTGAAGGTAAAAAACTACCTGCTGTTGCGATGTTAGAAGCTAGAGCAAAGGCCTAGTATTTGAGTTCAGTAAAAGGATGAAATAATTACTCATCCTTTAATTTTTATAAATAAATTTATAGGTAATAAAATGGTTACTAAGATTTCTGATGTTGTTAAACCTGGTGTTGTCACTGGTGATGATGTTCAAAAAGTATTTCAAATCGCTCGCGAAAATAACTTTGCATTACCTGCGGTTAACTGTGTTGACACAAATACTATCAATGCCGTTATTGAAACAGCCGCAAAAGTAGGTTCTCCTGTTATTGTGCAGTTTTCTAACGGTGGAGCTCAATTTATTGCTGGTAAAGGCCTAAAATTAGAAGGTCAAGAATGTGCTGTGTTGGGTGCTATTTCTGGCGCAAAACATGTTCATCTTATGGCTGAAAAATATGGAGTCCCTGTTATTGTTCATACTGATCACTGTGCTAAAAAATTACTTCCATGGGTTGATGGGTTATTGGATGCAGGTGAAACTCATTTTGCTAAAACAGGCAAACCATTGTTTTCTTCTCATATGATTGACCTTTCAGAAGAGTCATTGAAAGATAATATTGATATTTGTTGTCAATATCTTGCCCGTATGTCAGCAATGAAAATGACTTTAGAGTTAGAGCTAGGATGTACGGGTGGTGAAGAAGATGGTGTTGATAATAGTCATATGGATAGTTCAGCACTTTATACTCAACCAGAAGATGTAGCTTATGCTTATGAGCGTTTAAGTGCTATCAGTCCTCGTTTTACTATTGCAGCTTCATTTGGTAATGTGCATGGAGTTTATAAACCAGGTAATGTTAAATTAACACCAAAAATTTTAGATAACTCACAAAAATATGTATCTGAAAAATATAATCTACCAGCTAAATCATTAAACTTTGTATTCCATGGTGGATCAGGCTCTACACCGGAAGAAATTGCTGAAGCAGTTAGTTATGGTGTAATTAAAATGAATATTGACACAGATACGCAATGGGCTAACTGGTCTGGTATTTTAGATTACTACAAAGCAAATGAAGCTTATTTACAGGGGCAATTAGGTAACCCTGAAGGTGCTGATGCTCCAAATAAAAAATACTACGATCCTCGCGTATGGTTACGTAAAGGACAAGATTCTTTAGTTGCTCGTTTAGAACTTGCATTTAAAGAGCTTAATGCTGTAGATGTTCTTTAATTTTTATGTTATTTAGGATTAAAGCAAGGTATTTACCTTGCTTTTGACTTATCTGTTCTTAAATTAAATCTTGCATTTTTATTTAAGTTATAGGATAATTCTGCCCTCATTTAACTTAGGGGAGCTGTCTATTTATTAATAATTATTATTAATAGAGGCGTTTGCACCCGAGCAAAGGAAACTAAAAATGGCAAAAAAAGTACAAGCTTACATCAAGTTGCAAGTTGCAGCTGGTGCAGCAAATCCTAGTCCACCAGTTGGTCCAGCACTTGGTCAACATGGTGTGAATATTATGGAATTCTGTAAAGCATTTAATGCTAAAACAGAAAGCATGGAAAAAGGATTACCAATTCCTGTTGTAATTACAGTTTATTCTGACCGTTCATTTACATTTGTAACTAAAACACCTCCAGCAGCTGTTTTGTTAAAGAAAGCGGCTAAAATCAAGTCTGGTTCAGGTGAACCTAATAAGAAAAAAGTAGGTAAAGTAACGAGTGCACAAATTCGCGAAATCGCTGAATTGAAAGCTGCAGATATGAATGGTGCGACCATTGAAACGATGATGCGTTCTATTGAAGGAACAGCTCGTTCAATGGGCTTGGAAGTGGAGGGTTAATTCATGGCTAAATTATCTAAGAAGGCTAAACTTATCCGCGAAAAAGTAAATGCAACTAAACAATATGAAATCAATGAAGCAATTACTTTATTAAAAGAATTAGCTACAGCTAAATTTACTGAAAGTGTTGATGTTGCGGTTAATTTAGGTATTGATTCACGTAAATCAGATCAAAATGTTCGTGGTGCAATCGTTCTTCCTCATGGTACTGGACGTAGCGTGCGTGTTGCTGTCTTTACTCAAGGTGCAAATGCAGAAGCTGCAAAAGAAGCTGGCGCTGAATTAGTGGGCATGGACGATCTTGCAGATCAAATCAAAAAAGGCGAAATGGATTTTGATGTTGTAATTGCATCACCTGACGCTATGCGCGTTGTTGGTCAATTAGGTCAAATTTTAGGACCACGTGGTTTAATGCCAAATCCTAAAGTTGGAACAGTAACTCCTAACGTTGCAGAAGCTGTAAAAAATGCTAAAGCTGGTCAGATCCGTTACCGTAATGATAAGAATGGTATTATCCATACTACTATTGGTAAAGCTGATTTTGATGCAGATAAGCTTAAAGAAAATTTAGAAGCATTACTTGTTGCGTTGAAACGTGCAAAACCAGCCTCTTCTAAAGGTGTATTTATTAAGAAAGTTAGCCTTTCTACTACAATGGGTGCTGGTGTTGCTATTGATCAAGCAACATTAAATGCAACTGTTTAATTATTATTTATAATTAAATAGAGAAATCGGTTGGTGTCTGGCCTTAACCAGACCCCGTCCAAGACCGTAGGTGTGGTTGTTGTGTGACTACTTAATTTTTCCTACGTAGACGGTGACAGAACCTGATAAGATATAATAGAAGGATTCTGCTCATCGTGGTTGTGCTAGCTACATTTGTAGCTAGCTTGAATAAGTCTAGGCTTTTGCCTAGTATAATCCAGGAGCAATACCAATGGCACTAAATCTTCAAAATAAACAAGAGATTGTTGCTGAAGTTAATGAAATCGCCAAAGGTGCGCTATCTGCAGTTGTCGCTGATTCTCGTGGCGTAACTGTAGAAAAAATGACTGCATTACGTAAATCTGCTCGTGAAGCGGGTGTTTATATGCGTGTTGTTCGTAATACGCTATTACGCCGTGTTGTTGAGGGCACTCAATATGAGTGTTTAAAAGATACGTTTGTTGGTCCAACTCTAATTGCGTTTTCAAATGAGCACCCAGGTGCTGCAGCGCGTATTTTTAAGGCGTTTGCGAAAGAAAATGAAAAATTTGAGATTAAAGCCGCAGCCTTTGAAGGTGAGTTGATTACTGCAGCGAACATTGATCGCTTAGCAACATTACCTACATATGAAGAAGCATTAGCTCGCTTGATGTCAACCATGAAAGAAGCCGCAGCTGGCAAATTGGTTCGTACTCTTGCAGCGGTTCGCGATCAAAAAGAAGCTGCTTAATTGGCGGTTTGATTGTGAATTTTATTAATTAAAAAATGTAAATTTGGGAAACTATATTATGTCTATCACTAAAGAACAAATTTTAGATGCAGTTGCTGAAATGTCTGTTATGGATGTTGTTGAACTTGTATCAATGATGGAAGAAAAATTTGGCGTTTCTGCAGCAGCAGCTGTAGCCGTAGCCGCAGCAGGTCCAGCTGAAGCAGCAGAAGAGAAATCTGAATTTGATGTAATCTTAAAAGATGTTGGTGCTAATAAAGTAGCTGTTATTAAAGCAGTTCGTGGTGCAACTGGTTTAGGTTTAAAAGAAGCTAAAGACCTTGTTGAATCAGCTCCAGCAACAGTTAAAGAAGGCGTTAGCAAAGCCGATGCTGATGAACTTAAGAAAGCACTTGAAGAATCTGGTGCAGTTGTCGAACTTAAATAAGTTTATCGATATTACGATAAATGGCTGGGGGTTTTATACCTCCAGCCTTTTTGCGCTATAATAAGTTAAAGAATTTTATTTGAAGATTATCAATAAAAAATAATAAAGAAATAGTATATTTATTAAGCCTAATCAATTGATATTTATAGATATTTTCGATGAGGTGTCAGGTGTATCAGTTGGCGACAACACCCTGATGAATATTTAATCATGCTAAAATAGCAGATAAGCAAGTTGAGGAACTAATGGTTTACTCTTATACCGAGAAAAAACGAATTCGTAAGAATTTTGGTAAGCGTCCACAAGTCTTGGATATACCGTATCTTCTTTCTATTCAACTTGATTCGTTCCAGAAATTTATTGAGCAAGATCCAGAAGGACAATATGGCTTAGAAGCTGCATTCCGTTCAATATTTCCGATAAAAAGTTATAGTGGTAACGCTGAGTTACAATACGTGAGCTTTATGATGGGCGAACCTGTGTTTGATGTTAAAGAATGTCAAATTAGAGGGATCACCTACTCAGCACCGTTGCGCGTAAAATTACGTTTAGTTATTTATGATAAAGATGCGCCAGAGGGAACAGTTAAAGATATTAAAGAGCAAGACGTCTATATGGGCGAAATTCCTTTAATGACAGACAATGGGACTTTTGTGATCAACGGCACAGAACGTGTAATCGTTTCGCAGTTACATCGTAGTCCAGGTGTGTTCTTTGATAGTGATAAAGGTAAAACGCACTCTTCTGGTAAAGTTTTATATAATGCTCGGATTATTCCTTATCGTGGTTCTTGGCTTGATTTTGAATTTGATCCAAAAGATAATCTTTTTGCTCGTATTGACCGTCGTCGTAAACTTCCAGCAACAATTATTTTACGTGCATTAGGTTATGAAACAGAAGAAATTTTAGATATCTTCTTCGAAAAAACTATTTTTGAAGTAAGTAAATCTAAGTTAAAAATGGATCTTGTTCCTGAGCGTTTACGTGGCGATACTGCGCTATTTGATATTGAATCAAAAGGTAAAGTTTATGCTGAAAAAGGCCGACGTATTACAGCTCGTCACATTCGTGAGTTAGAAAAAGATAAAGTTAGCAAAATTGATGTACCAGTTGAATATATTGTTAATAAAGTTCTTGCTAAAAATTATGTTGATGAAGAAACAGGTGAAGTAATTGCTTTTGCCAATACTCCGATTTCATTAGAACTCTTGCTTCAATTAACTAATGCTGGATATAAAAAGATAGAAACATTATTCACTAATGATTTAGATCATGGTGCATTTATTTCTGAAACTTTAAATGTTGATTCAACTCGTGACCGCCTTGGTGCATTAGTTGAAATTTATCGCATGATGCGTCCGGGTGAGCCACCTACAAAAGAAGCAGCTGAAGCTTTATTTGATAATTTATTCTTCTCTGACGAACGCTATGATTTATCTGCTGTTGGTCGAATGAAGTTTAACCGTTCATTAGGGCGTGATGACATTGAAGGCGAAAGCGTTTTAACGAAAGATGATATCGTTGACGTAATGAAGAAATTAATCGCTATTCGTAATGGTCACGGTGAAGTTGATGATATCGACCATTTAGGTAATAGACGTATTCGTAGTGTTGGTGAAATGGCAGAAAACCAATTTCGTATTGGTTTAGTTCGTGTTGAACGAGCAGTGAAAGAACGCTTATCTCTAGGTGATCTTGATTCACTAATGCCACAAGATATGATTAATGCTAAACCAATTTCAGCAGCGATTCGTGAATTCTTTGGTTCAAGTCAATTATCTCAGTTTATGGATCAAAACAATCCACTATCCGAAATTACGCATAAACGTCGTATTTCAGCTTTAGGACCAGGTGGTTTAACGCGTGAACGAGCAGGATTCGAAGTGCGTGACGTACATCCAACGCACTATGGACGTGTATGTCCAATCGAAACGCCTGAAGGTCCAAACATTGGTTTGATTAATTCATTAGCAGTTTATGCTCGTACCAATGAGTATGGCTTTTTAGAAACACCATACCGTCGTGTTATTGATGGTATTGTAACTGATGAAATTAACTATCTATCAGCGATTGATGAAAGTGAATTTGTAATTGCTCAGGCAAACTCAAATCTTGATGAAAATGGTCGTTTTAAAGAAGATTTAGTAACTTGTCGTTTAAGTGGTGAATCGGGTTTATATAGTCCTGAACAAATTCATTATATGGATGTATCAACTCAACAAATCGTATCAGTTGGTGCTTCATTAATTCCGTTCCTTGAACATGATGATGCGAACCGTGCCTTAATGGGTGCGAACATGCAACGTCAAGCAGTACCAACGTTAAAAGCTGAAAAGCCGTTTGTTGGGACTGGTATGGAACGTGCTGTAGCTGTTGACTCGGGTGTAACAGCGGTTGCTCGTCGTGGTGGTACAGTTCAATATGTTGATGCATCACGTATTGTGGTTAATGTTAATTCAGATGAAATATATGCCGGTGAAACAGGTATTGATATTTATAACTTAACTAAATATACCCGGTCTAACCAAAATACTTGTATTAACCAAATTCCATGTGTGGAATTGGGAGAAAAAGTTGAACGTGGTGATGTACTTGCAGATGGTCCATCTACTGACTTAGGTGAATTGGCATTAGGTCAAAATATGCGAGTGGCATTTATGCCATGGAATGGTTATAACTTTGAGGATTCTATTTTAGTTTCTGAAAAAGTGGTACAAGACGACCGTTTTACTTCGATTCATATTCAAGAGTTATCTTGTATTTCTCGTGATACGAAATTAGGTGCAGAAGAAATTACTGCGGATATTCCAAACGTAGGTGAAGCCGCACTGTCTAAACTTGATGAGTCTGGTATTGTATACATCGGTGCTGAAGTAAAAGGCGGTGATATTCTAGTTGGTAAAGTGACACCTAAAGGTGAAACACAATTAACGCCAGAAGAAAAATTACTACGCGCTATTTTTGGTGAAAAGGCATCTGACGTTAAAGATACCTCATTACGTGTGCCAAATGGTGTTTCAGGTACTGTTATTGATGTTCAAGTGTTTACTCGTGATGGTGTAGAAAAAGATAAGCGTGCAATTGAAATCGAAGAGATGCAACTCAAACAGGCAAGAAAAGATTTAACAGAAGAACTTAAAATCTTAGAAGCTGCATTGTTTGCTCGAATTCGTGATGTATTAATTTCAGGTGGAATCAAAGCGGATAAATTAGATGCTTTACCACATGAAAAATGGCTAACAATTGGTATCGCAGACGAAGATAAACAAGCTCAATTAGAACAGTTGGCTGAACAGTACGACGAAATTAAAACAGAGTTTAACAAAAAACTTGAAGCTAAACGTATGAAGATCACTCAAGGCGATGATCTACAGCCTGGCGTTCTTAAAATTGTTAAAGTTTACTTGGCAGTTAAACGTCAAATTCAGCCTGGTGATAAGATGGCTGGTCGTCATGGTAACAAAGGGGTTATTTCAAAAATTAACCCAATTGAAGATATGCCTTATGATGAAAAAGGTCGTCCAGTTGATATCGTATTGAATCCGCTAGGTGTTCCGTCCCGTATGAATATTGGACAGATCTTAGAAACTCATTTGGGTATGGCTGCTAAAGGTATTGGTCAGAAGATCGATGCTATGCTAAAAGAACAGCAGGAATTAGCTAAATTACGTGAATTTATTCAAAAAGCGTATGATCTTGGTTTAGGTGCTGCGCAAAAAGTTAATGTTGCAGAATTTACTGATCAAGAAGTGATGACTTTAGCACAAAATTTACGTAATGGTATGCCATTAGCAACACCTGTATTTGATGGTGCTAAAGAGCGAGAAATTAAGGCATTACTTGAGCTAGGTGACTTACCAACTTCTGGCCAAATTACTTTGTACGATGGTCGTACAGGTGAAAAATTTGAACGTCCAGTTACTGTAGGTTATATGTATATGCTCAAATTGAATCACTTAGTTGATGACAAAATGCATGCTCGTTCTACTGGTTCATACAGTCTGGTTACTCAACAACCATTGGGTGGTAAAGCTCAATTTGGTGGTCAACGTTTTGGTGAGATGGAAGTATGGGCACTTGAAGCATATGGTGCAGCTTATACCTTACAAGAAATGTTAACCGTTAAATCTGATGACGTAAACGGTCGAACTAAGATGTATAAAAATATTGTAGATGGTGATCATCGTATGGAGCCTGCGATTCCAGAATCATTTAATGTACTATTAAAAGAGATTCGTTCGCTAGGTATAAATATAGAGTTAGATGAAGAGTAATTTTCTCTAACTTAAATGATTTCTATTTATAGGGATAACTTATTAGTAATAATAAGTTATCTAATTGGTTTAACTCCATAGGAGTCAATTGTGAAAGACTTATTAAAGTTTCTAAAAGCACAAACAAAAACTGAAGACTTTGATGCTATCAAGATAGGCCTTGCTTCTCCTGATATGATTCGCTCATGGTCTTTTGGTGAAGTCAAAAAACCTGAAACAATCAATTATCGTACGTTCAAACCTGAACGTGATGGATTGTTTTGTGCACGTATTTTCGGACCAGTAAAAGATTATGAATGTTTATGTGGAAAATATAAACGTCTAAAACACCGTGGTGTTATTTGTGAAAAATGTGGAGTTGAAGTAACTCAAGCTAAAGTACGTCGTGAACGTATGGGGCACATTGAACTTGCATCTCCAACTGCTCATATCTGGTTTTTAAAATCATTACCTTCTCGCATCGGTTTATTACTTGATATGCCACTTCGCGATATTGAACGAGTGCTTTATTTTGAGTCATTTATGGTTCTTGATGGTGGCATGACTAATTTAGAGCGAGGTCAGATTTTAACTGAAGAGCAATATCTTGACGCGTTAGAAGAGTTTGGTGATGAGTTTGATGCTCGTATGGGTGCTGAAGCTATCCAAGAATTATTGCGTAATATTGATGTGCAAGCAGAATGTGAAGCTCTACGCGATGAGCTAGCAACTACTAATTCTGAAACTAAGCGTAAAAAACTAACTAAACGTATTAAGATTATTGAAGCATTTATTCAATCAGAAAACAAACCTGAATGGATGATCTTAAACGTATTACCTGTGTTGCCACCAGATTTACGTCCATTGGTTCCACTAGATGGTGGGCGCTTTGCAACATCAGATCTAAATGATCTTTACCGTAGAGTTATTAACCGTAATAACCGTTTAAAACGTTTATTGGATTTAGCTGCACCAGATATTATTGTACGTAATGAAAAACGTATGTTACAAGAATCTGTTGACGCATTATTAGATAATGGTCGCCGAGGTCGTGCAATTACAGGTTCTAACAAACGCCCATTAAAGTCCCTTGCCGATATGATCAAAGGTAAACAAGGTCGTTTCCGTCAAAACTTGTTAGGTAAACGTGTTGACTATTCGGGTCGTTCTGTAATTACTGTAGGTCCATACTTGCATTTGCATCAGTGTGGTTTACCGAAGAAAATGGCACTTGAATTATTCAAACCATTTATTTATGGGAAATTAGAACGTCGCGGTTATGCAACAACCATTAAAGCTGCGAAGAAAATGGTTGAGCGTGAAGATGCAATTGTTTGGGATATCTTAGATGAAGTTATTCGTGAACATCCAGTATTATTAAACCGTGCTCCAACGTTACATAGACTAGGTATTCAAGCGTTTGAACCTATCCTAATTGAAGGTAAAGCAATTCAATTACACCCACTAGTTTGTGCGGCATTTAATGCTGACTTTGATGGTGACCAAATGGCGGTTCACGTTCCATTAACGTTAGAAGCTCAGTTAGAAGCACGTGCGTTAATGATGTCAACCAACAATATTCTTTCACCAGCAAGTGGAGAACCTATTATCGTTCCTTCTCAGGACGTGGTTTTAGGCCTTTACTATATGACTCGTGATAAAGTTAATGCCAAAGGTGAAGGCATGGTATTAACTGGTCCTAAAGAAGCTGAAAAACTATACCGTTTAGGCCTAGTTGAATTGCATGCTAAGGTTAAAGTTCGTATTACTGAAAGCCAACGAAATAGTGTAGGTGAATGGGAAGATACTACCTCGATTGTTGATACGACTGTCGGTCGTGCAATTCTATGGTTAATTATGCCAAAAGGAATGAACTTCTCTGTTATTAATCAGCCTCTTGGTAAAAAAGCGATCTCTAAGATTTTAAATATTTGTTATCGCCAATTAGGTATGAAAGATACGGTAATTTTAGCCGACCAAATTATGTACACTGGATTTGCTTATGCAGCACGTTCAGGGGTATCTGTTGGTATTGATGATATGGAGATTCCAGCTAAGAAATCACAAATCATCAATGAAGCTGAAATTGAAGTTGCTGAAATCCAAGAGCAATTCCAATCAGGTTTAGTAACTGCTGGTGAACGTTATAATAAAGTTATCGATATTTGGGCTGCAGCTAATGAACGTGTTGCTAAAGCCATGATGGATAACTTATCAACTGAAAAAGTCATTAACCGTGAAGGTGAGGAAGAAGTTCAATCTTCTTTCAATAGTATTTACATGATGGCCGACTCAGGTGCACGTGGTTCTGCTGCACAGATTCGTCAGCTTGCTGGTATGCGTGGTTTGATGGCAAAACCAGATGGTTCGATTATCGAAACACCTATCACAGCGAACTTCCGTGAAGGATTAAACGTACTTCAGTACTTTATTTCTACTCATGGTGCGCGTAAAGGTCTTGCCGATACTGCATTAAAAACAGCAAACTCAGGTTACTTAACTCGACGTTTAGTTGACGTTGCACAAGATCTAGTGGTAATCGAAGACGACTGTGGCACCTTAGAAGGTGTGGTCATGACACCAGTTATTGAAGGTGGTGATGTTAAAGAACCACTTCGTGAGCGTGTATTAGGTCGAGTCACAGCTGAAGATGTATTAAAACCTGGTAGTGCAGATATCTTAATTCCACGTAATACTTTACTTGATGAAAGTAAATGTGACTTACTTGAAGCTGAATCGGTAGATAGTGTTAAAGTACGTTCAGTCGTTTCGTGTGATACTGATTTTGGTGTTTGTGCAAAATGTTATGGACGAGATTTGGCTCGAGGTCACTTGGTTAATAAAGGTGAAGCCATCGGTGTTATTGCTGCGCAATCAATTGGTGAACCAGGTACTCAGTTAACCATGCGTACGTTCCATATTGGTGGTGCGGCATCGCGAGCTGCTGCTGAATCAAGTGTGCAAGTTAAAAACAAAGGTAGTATTAAATTAACTAATGCTAAATTTGTAACTAACCCAGATAAGAAATTGGTTATTACTTCGCGTAATGCTGAATTAACTATTATTGATGAATTAGGTCGAATGAAAGAAACCTATAAAGTTCCTTACGGTTCGATTTTAAGTAAAGGTAATGGTGTAACAGTTGATGCGGGTGAAACTGTTGCTAACTGGGATCCGCATACAATGCCAGTTATTTCTGAAGCAAAAGGTTTTGTTCGTTTTGTTGATATGGTTGATGGGCAAACTATTACTCGCCAAACTGACGAATTAACTGGTTTATCATCTATTGTGATATTAGATGTGGCAGAACGTACTGGTGTGGGTAAAGATTTACGTCCAGCAATTAAAATTGTTGATGCTAAAGGCAAAGATATCTATCTTGCTGGTACAGAAATGCTTGCACAATACTTTTTACCAGGTAAAGCGCTAGTACAGTTAGAGGATGGTGCAGAAATCAATATTGGTGACACACTTGCTCGTATTCCACAAGCATCTGTTGGTACCAAAGATATCACCGGTGGTTTACCTCGCGTTGCTGACCTATTTGAAGCACGTAAACCAAAAGAGCCTGCTATTTTAGCTGAAATTGATGGTATCATTTCATTTGGTAAAGAAACAAAAGGTAAACGTCGTTTAATTATCACTCCGTTAGATGGTAGTGAACCATATGAAGAAATGATTCCAAAATGGCGTCAACTTAACGTGTTTGAAGGTGAACAAGTTGGTCGTGGAGATGTAATTTCTGATGGACCTGAATCGGCTCATGACATTTTACGTCTACGTGGTGTTAATGCTGTAACACGCTATATTGTAAACGAGGTTCAAGAAGTTTATCGTCTACAAGGTGTAAAAATTAACGATAAACACATTGAAGTTATCGTGCGTCAGATGTTACGTAAAGCAACAGTTATCCATCCTGGCGGCTCTCGCTTGCTTGAAGGCGAACAACTTGAAGTTTCACGCTTGAAGATTATCAATCGTGAACTTGAGGCTCAAGGTAAAGAACCAATTGTTTATTTACACGATCTACTTGGTATTACCAAAGCATCATTAACGACTGAATCGTTTATTTCTGCAGCTTCGTTCCAAGAAACGACTCGCGTCTTAACTGAGGCAGCGGTAGCTGGTAAAAATGACGAATTACGTGGCTTAAAAGAAAACGTAATTGTTGGTCGATTAATTCCAGCCGGTACAGGTTATGCTTACCATAAGGAACGTTTACGTAAACGAGCAATGCCATCAACTGATGAGATTCAAACAACAATTTCAGCAGAAGAAGCTACAGCTAATTTAGCTGAGTTACTAAATTCGGCTGAAGAGAATCAATAGTCTCATTAGATTTGATTTATAAATAGCACGCACAGCGTGCTATTTTTTTATATGATAAATAAAGCTATAAATATAAAAAAGTATAGTGAACATTGTAACGAATCATTTTTACCTTTCAAAAAGGAAAATAGAAAAAAACAAATTGCTGTTTTCTTCATTATTAATAGAGTTGACGTCTAAAGTAGATTTTAAAGTCTAGGTTAACTTTATACAGTTTAATCACTACTTCCATAACACAAATAACAAAGCATACAAAGAACGATTCTCAATAATAAAAAATTAAATAAAATCAACGCTCTACAGGAAAACTTTCAGGAAATAAAACTAATTTTTTAATCTTTTCCTATTTTTGACAATGGTTGAATATTATCTCAATGTATAAATGACAGTATTATCTTATCTAATTAATCAAATTATAAAAATTGTATTTTTTATGTATTTATGATGATTAAATTTTATGATCTACCTCACAAAATTGAACATGGCTTTAATCAATAAATGTTGTAACAAGAATAACAATTCTTGCTTATTGCTGTAGTTAGCAAACTTTATAACAAATTTCCTCTTGTAGACGGAAAAATTCTCTATCCACATTAAGCCTTGATTGATTTACGCTTATTCAATCCAATTCAAAAAACAATAAGAGATATGTATTAGCTATGAATCCAATAAAATTTCGAATGATCGAAGATAATCTAGAACCAGAGTTAGTTACTGAACAAACCATTACGATCATCAATAGTTGGTTAGCACAGCATCAAATCATACAAAATGATGTTCAAAAAGCGATGTTGTTTTCACATGTAAAAGCTATGGTTGAAAGGGCCAAAACATTAGAAACATTACCTGAAATCGACCCTACATTATTTGAGGAGCTTTCAGAAGAATCTTTAGCGTTGGCACGCAAAACAGTAAAGTTATTTGATAATTTACCGATAGAAGAAGCATATTTATTGGCAGTTCATTATGAAGTTGCTAAAGCAAATTAAAAGATTACTAGACAAGTAAAAAACAATAATTAATAGGAGAAATATTATGACAGAAATAGTCATTGTTATCGGCGATAGAATGGGAAAAGGGCAAAAAATTGCGGAGGGAATTAATTCAGTAGAAGGTTGTCGTGCAATTGTCATTCCAGGTATGGCTGCAGATATGAAATTAGGTGACGTAATGAATAAAGAAAATGCCGATTTGGGCCTTTCATTTTGTGGTAGTGGCGGAGCTGGTGCTATTACTGCACAAAATAAATATGGCTATTCACAACGCCATGGTATGCGATCAATTGAAGAAGGTGAAACAGCTATCAATGACGGCTGTAAAGTTCTTGGTTTTGGTTTTATGGACACGGAAGAATTAGGACAACGTGTAGCAAAAGCATTTCTAAAAAAATATCCACGTTCATAAACGGTAAATAAGAATGAAAAAAACAGAACAGATACTTGTTAGAGTAAAAGGTCATGGTGATTCTAAGCAGCGAGCTTTTGCTATAGCTTTAAGTCAGGTTCAGAAAGAAGTACTCAAAAACACTAATAATATTATGTTGCGAATAGAACCAATTGACATTCAAGTTGTATCAGCAATAGAAAAGATAACAACAGAACGTTTTTTGTTTATCTTTTTACCAAGGAAAAAGACATTTTATGAAATCACGCTTGATGTATCTGTTAACTTAATTTTTATTGATTTAAATGATATTAAATATACATCAAAATAACATAACGTAAAAGGGAAGTTATGGAAATTTTAATTATTGCATTCAAGTCTATTATTATCGGTGGACTTTGTGGTTTTGGGGTTGGTGCGGGAGCTGCTCGAATGTTTCATGCACCAACTTATCAAGGGATGGGAGCGTTTCGGACATTAGGTGAACTTAATTCTTGTGAAGGTGATCCTGCAGCGCACTTTTCATTTGGTTTAGGGTTCTTTTTTAATGCGTGGGCTTCATCGGTTGCTGCTGGTTCTTTTACTCAAGACGTCGATCATCGCATCATCCCTAACTGGGGTGGAGCTTTATTGATGATAAAAAATCGTAATCTTGCAGAAACCTTACATGATCCTAAAAAGATGGCATTTGCTTGTGCATTTATTGGGATGATTGTGGTGCTATTTTTAAATACAACTACTTCGGTTATTCCTGATTCGCTAAAAATTACTGCAACGAAGGTTCTTGTTCCTGCCGCTAACTTGCTAGTAGCAACTGTTATGCCCGTTATTTTCTGGTTAGCCGCTCTAGATGCAGGGCGTCGTAGTGGATTTTGGGGAACGTTATTTGGTGGGCTTGCACAGTTAATTATGGGCAATGCAGTACCTGGTTTGGTGTTAGGTATATTGATTGGTAAAGGTGTAGATGATAGTGGCTGGAACCGTGTGATGAAAATCATGTTAGTTGCTGTCATTATTTTATTTGTTATGAGTGGATATTTCCGTGGTTTTGATTTGAAGATGATTAACTCGTTTAGAGATGGTTTATCTTATTGGTTTAAATAATATAGGGATACATTATGAATACACAAACAATGATCAATAAAAGTTTTTGGTATGCCGATTGGTCTTTCCCTATCATTTGTGGGCTATTATCTGCCGGTATTTTTGCTGGAACGCATACATTCTATGTGTACGGTATTGGTGCATTTAATGAAATTGCATTTGTTGCTATGCTTAAATCAGGAATGACCACTGGCGATTATGGCGCTGTCGCGGCTTTTGGTGCTAGTTTTTTATTTGCTCGTGTTATTGAAGGTTCATTGGTCGGCATTTTAGATATCGGAGGTGCATTGCAAACAGGTATTGGGCTTGGTGTACCTGCGTTACTGCTAGCTGGCGGCTATACTTTACCTGTTGAAAATTTTTTTGTAGCGTTAGCAACCGGATTGATATTAGGTGCGCTTATAGGCTTAATTATTATTCTTATCCGTAAATTCACCGTCAATAGTAGTGGTGGTTCAACTTTTGGTGCTGATGTCATGATGGGGGCAGGTAATGCATCAGGACGATTTCTTGGTCCTATGATTATTTTATCTGCGATGGTTGCTTCAATTCCTATTGGTACCGGTTCATTGTTGGGGGCGCTACTTTTTTATGTATGGAAAAAACCAATCACAGGTGGAGCTATTTTAGGTGCTATGATTTTTGGTGGTATATTCCCAATTTTATAATATTAGTTATTCCCCTCTGTAATTTATTAAATTGCAAAGAGGGGATTCGGAATAGAATATGTATGATTTAATTATAAAAAATGCCAAACAAATTGATGAATCAGTAACAGATATTGCTATTCATCATGGAAAGATCGTTGCGATTGCTAGTTCTATTATAGACCAATCTGAGCGTGTCTTAGATCTACAAAATAAGCACTATGTCAGTGCTGGATGGATTGATTCACACACCCATTGTTTTGCTCGTTCACCTATTTATCATGATGATCCTGATTTGATAGGCGTTAAAGCTGGTATCACCGCTGTTGTTGATGCTGGTAGCATTGGAGCTATCGATGCAGATGAGTTTTATCAATTAGCTCAGCAAGCAAGTACACATGTTTACTCTTTTTTAAATATTTCTAAAATTGGGTTATTAAGGCAAAGTGAACTCGCCGATATACAAGATATTGATGTGCCCTTATTTGATGAGGCATTAGCTAAGTATCCCGATTTTATTATTGGGATCAAAGTGCGAATGAGCCGTAGTGTAGTAGGTAAAAATGGCATTTTCCCCTTAGTTAAAGCTAAAGAAATGCAAAAAAAAAGTGGTTTACCTTTAATGATCCATGTTGGTAATAATCCTCCAGAACTTGATGAAATTGCTGATTTGTTAACAAAAGGTGACATTATTACACATTGTTTTAATGGTAAACCAAATCAAATCTTTGATAAACAAAATAAACTGCGTGGTTCAATTAAACGAGCAATTGAACGTGGTGTGATATTGGATGTCGGTCATGGTGGTGAAAGTTTTAGTTTTTCAGTAGCAGAACGTGCTAAATGCTTAGATATTTATCCTAATACTATTAGCTCTGATATTTATTCTAAAAATCGTTTACAGGGACCAGTTTTTAGCTTGGCTAATGTGATGACAAAGTTTATCTGTCTTGGTTATAGTCGAAAAAGAATCATTGATAGTGTGACGAAAAATGTGGCACAAGTTTTGCAGCTTAAAAATAAAGGTGTTTTATCGGTTGGTTATGATGCAGATTTGACTATTTTTGATATTAGACAGCAAACAGTTTCATTATTAGATTCAGAAGGTGAAGTTAGACAAAGTGATGAGCAATTTGTTCCTCTAGCCTCTATTGTTGCTGATGAGAAAAACCATTTGATACGAATTGAAATAACAGAAGAAGGTAGTAAAAATGAGCTCAGAATCTCAAACTGAAAAAGATGTTTACAGTAAATATAACCTAAAAAAGGTAATTAATGCATCAGGACGAATGACAATTTTAGGTGTTTCAACGCCAAGGCCTGAAGTGGTCGATACTGTATCTCATGGGCTAAATGAATATTTCGAAATTAAAGATTTGGTTGATAAAACCGGTCAATATATTGCTAAATTGCTTAATGTTGAAAATGCGGTGGTAGTATCATGTGCTTCTGCTGGTATTGCCCAAGCTGTTGCTGGATTAATTATCAAAGATGATCGCGATTTATTATTTAATTTGCATTCATCTGACAAATATGTCCCCCGTGAAATCATTGTTCCTAAAGGTCATAATGTTAATTTTGGTGCACCAATTGGCACAATGGTTTCTTTAGGTGGTGGGGTTATTGTTGAAGCTGGTTATGCCAACGAGTGTAAGCCTGAACATATTGAATCACTAATTAATCCAGATACTGTCGCAATTTTATATATTAAGTCACATCATTGTGTCCAAAAAAGCATGTTGTCGGTTGCACAAACTGTAGCAATTGCAAAAAAACATAATATCCCATTGATTGTTGATGCAGCGGCGGAAGAAGATTTACAAACTTATTATCAGCAAGGCGCAGATTTGGTCGTTTATAGTGGTGCTAAAGCAATTGAAGGGCCAACTAGTGGTTTGGTTATTGGTCGTCATCAGGCGGTGGAATGGTTAAAACTACAATCACAAGGTATTGGCCGACCAATGAAAGTAGGAAAAGAAGGTATTTTAGGATTAACAAAAGCTATTGAACTTTATATTACTGATAAAAAGACGGAAACAGGACAGCAAATGGTGACTAAAATGACACCATTTATTGAAAGCCTAAATACACTTGATGGAGTATCTGCCAGAGTCGTTTGGGATGGGGCAGGACGTGATATTGCGCGTGCAGAAATAACGTTTGATGCAAGTGTAATAGGTAAATCTGCAATTGAGATAGTTGACCTGATGAAAAAAGGCGAAATTGCAGTGTATTTCAGAGAATATAAAGCCAATGAAGGTAAAGTTGATGCCGATGTGCGTAGTGTAACATCAGCCCAACTCGATATTATTTACAACAAAATCAAAAATATTATTCAAGGAGCAAAATAATGCAACTGACTCCAAATTATTATAACGATCGTGTTTGTTTAAATGTTTTAGCAAATTCAATCGATAATGCAAAAGAGATTTATGAAGCGGCACAAAATCATGTAGTTGTTGGTATCTTATCTAAAAACTATTCAGATAATGATTCGGCGATTGCGGATATGCAAAAATACGCAGCAGCTATCGATAATGCCATTTCTGTGGGGCTTGGTGCAGGTGATCCAAATCAGTCAATTATGGTGTCTGAAATTTCAGCGGTACTTCAACCACAGCATATTAACCAAGTTTTCACTGGTGTTGCAACTAGCAGAGCATTATTAGGGCAAAAACAAACTGTTATTAATGGTTTAGTTTCGCCGACAGGTAAAGTTGGTTTAGTTAATATTGCAACTGGACCTTTAAGCTCAAATTCCCCAGCAGGAATTATTCCAGTGGAAACGGCTATCGCTTTATTGAAAGATATGGGCGGCAGTTCAATAAAATATTTTCCCATGGGTGGACTAAAACATAAAGATGAATTTGAGTATGTGGCTAAGTGTTGCGCTGAGTACGATTTCTATCTTGAACCGACAGGTGGAATTGATCTAGATAATTATGAAGCAATTTTAAAAATTGCCTTAGATGCAGGTGTAAAAAAAATTATTCCACACATCTATAGTTCTATTATTGATAAAGCGACAGGAGCAACGCGAACCAATGATGTCAAACAACTTTTAGCTATCACACAAAAACTAGTAGGATAAATGATGTCATCTAAAGTGCTTTTCTCTTATCAGCGATTAGCGTATTTATTTGATACTATAAAAAAGGAGACACTACCTCAGCAAGAGTTAGCTAATCGCTTTTCAGTATCTACTCGCACAATTCGTACTGATATTTCAGCACTTAACGATGTTCTACGTAGTTATGGTGCTCAGGTTGATTATACTAAAAATGTAGGATATCAACTTGTAGTAACCGATCCTGTCAGTTATGCTCAATTGCCTATCACTCAAGCAATTGAGCAAGTTCCAAGAACTAGTAAAGAAAGGATTTCGGCTTTATTGATTGCTTTTTTAACACAGTCTAATTCTGTGAAATTGGATGATATCGCTGATGAGTGGTTTTTAAGTCGCAGTACTTTACAAAATGATGTTATCGAGGTTAAACAATATTTAGATAAGTACAATTTATCTCTTGAAAATCGCCCTTATTATGGGATGTACTTAGTTGGCGAGGAGTCATCAATTCGAGCGTGTTTAACTGATATATTGTGGCAACGTCATATGGCAGAAGATACTATAAACGTAAACAGACTTCGTCAGACAATATTAAATGATATTGATTTAGATTATCTTGAAAAGATTTTACAAAACCAACTTGAAAGTTTTGAACTAAAGTTAAATGCTGAAGGACTGGGATATTTGCTTTACAGTTGCGCAGTATCTATCACTCGTATTACTCAAGGTTATGAGTTGCTTGAATATCAAGTTGATCAAATTAATACAACAGTTATTAGTGCTGCACGTGAAATTTCAGAAGAGTTTTCATATTTTTTAGGCAGTGTACTTTGTGATGCGGAATTTAATTACCTGTGTGTACAAATTATTTCTCGGACAATAACAGAATCCCCAAATCAAGCAAAAAGTTTGGCGTTAGTTGAGCATATATTATCTTATATTAATGATACATATCACTATAATTTATGGGATGATACTAAATTACGCCAAGATATGCTGATTCATACGTCATCAATGTTATCTAGGATAAAATATCAAATTAGAACAACCAATCCTCTATTGCATGAAATTAAACAATATTACCCATTTGCTTATGATATTACGCTTTCTGCATTAACTAATACAGAAAAGTATACAGAATTTAAAATGACAGAGGATGAAATCAGTTATTTAGCCATACATATTGGTGTAGCATTGGAGCGAAATTATAGTGCAGGGCATGAAAGATTTGCACAAATTCTATTAGTTAGTGAGCTCAGTAACTCAACTTTGCGTATGGTTGAATCAAAAATTAAAAGAGATTTTCCGCATATCCAAATTAATCGTACACTTTCCTATCGAGAGTATGAGCAATTAACACAGATAGAAGAGGATTTTGTTGTATCAACTGTTCGTTTAACTGAAAAAGACAAACAAATTGTCAAAATAGCACCATTTCCGACAGCTTATCAGCTTGAACAATTAGGGCGATTGGCAATGGTTGATCGAAAAATGCCTTATATTATTGAACGTTTTTTTGATGAAAAGTTTTTTATTATTATTGATAAACCAGTGACACAAAAAGAGATTTTTAAAAGTATTTGTGTAAGGCTTGAACAATCAGGATATGTTGGTAGTGATTTTTATCCATCAGTTGTTGAGCGTGAAAAAATAGTCTCTACATTATTAGGTGAAAATATTGCTATTCCTCATTCAGTTGGATTGTTGGCAAGAAAAACTGTAGTTACGACTATTTTAGCACCACAAGGTATTGTTTGGGATAAAAATGAAGTTGCACATGTTATTTTTTTATTAGCAATTAGCAAAGATGAATATGAAGATGCTATGCGAATATATAATTTGTTTGTAAACTTTGTCAAAGAAAAGTCTACCAAACGTTTATTAGATAGCAGAACTTTTGATGATTTTCGAGCGATTATGAAAGATAGTTTGTGCCGATTATCATAATAAATGAAAAGACCAAAATAACTACTTTTATACTGAAATATGGGTGTTTCCTGAAAGGACTTTACAAGAAAAAAATTATCATTAACAAAATGAATATTAAAGTAATAATCAACAACTAAAACAAATTATATTGTGTGATCCCATTGACGAAACCTTGATTTAAAGGTAATATGCGCGCCTTATGGCATTGTGTAGTTTTTAACTACACCAAAAAATTTTTTTAAGGTAGTATGCATATCTTATGCAAAATAAATTACCATTTACTATTGACCCGATTAAATCGGCACAAAAACGACTTGATTATATTGGATATTATCCACTTCAAGCGGTAAATAGGGTTGATAGCCCAAAAAGTGATATTGAATGTAGTTTGTCTTTTTATTATGATGAACAAAAACTCTGCATTATCAATATTGATGCAAAATTAACGTTAGAACAAACTTGTCAACGTTGTTTTAAACCTTTTGTCACTGAAGTTCATGTGACGAATAAATTTAGTCCTGTTAAGAGCGATGCTCAAGCAGAGACGCTACCGGAACATTATGAACCCGTTTTGATGAACGAGTTTGGTGAAGTAGATATATTAGCGTTACTTGAGGACGAAATTATTCTCTCGTTACCAATTGCGCCGGTACATGATAGTAAACACTGCGAAGTGTCAGAGGCAGATATGGTATTTGGTGAAATTCCTACTGAGAATGAAAAAACAAATCCATTTGCAATTTTAGTTAGTTTAAAGAATAAGGGGTAAATCCATGGCTGTTCAACAGAATCGTAAAACTCGTGCAAAACGTGGTATGCGTCGTTCTCATGATGCATTAACTGTTGCTAATATCTCAGTTGATGAATCAGGTAAAACACATTTGCGTCATCACGTAACCGCTGATGGTTATTATCGTGGTCGTAAAGTGATTTCTAAATAATTATTTAGTAATTAGAAATCCTCAGGTGACATTTTGGATAATCTAACCATTGCGTTAGATGCTATGAGCGGGGACTTCGGTCCTCGTATTGTTGTTCCTGCTGCAATACAAGCACTAAATAATTATCCAACTCTTTCAATTTTTCTGGTAGGGTGTCTAACAGAAATCAATCTTTTTTTGCCTAAAGAAAAAGCAAAGTTAATTACTCAATACCAACAAGAAGGTCGATTAATGTTGATAGAATCGACATCAGTAATAGCTAATGATATGAAACCTTCTTATGCAATTCGTCATAGTCAAGGATCTTCTATGAGAATTGCGCTTGAACTAGTTAAAGATAATAAAGCTCAAGCATGTGTAAGTGCTGGTAATACTGGTGCGTTAATGGGGCTGTCAAAACTACTTTTGCATTCATTGACGGGTATAGATCGTCCTGCACTCGTTGCTATAGTTCCAGCATTAAACAATCAAAATACAGTAGTATTGGATTTAGGAGCTAATGCTGAGTGTGATAGTGATATGTTAGTTCAGTTTGCGATAATGGGTGAAATTTTAGCTAAAACAGTGCTTAATATTGAATATCCTCGTGTTGCATTACTTAATATTGGTGAAGAAGACATTAAAGGTTTGGATAAAATTCGTGCGGCTTCTGCTATTTTGAAATCAAATAACAAAATTAATTATATCGGTTATTTAGAAGGTAACGAACTTTTAACGGGTAAAACCGATGTACTTGTTTGTGATGGTTTTGTGGGTAATGTAACGTTAAAAACAGTAGAAGGTTTAATAAAAATTTTTATGTCTTCTTTTAAATTATCGTTAGGTCATCATTCACTATTATTGAAATTATTGAGTAAATGGCTACAAAGGAAAATTGCAAAAAATTTTGGTTATTTAGATCCCGGACGATATAATGGTGCTTGCTTGCTTGGACTTCGAAGTATTGTGATTAAAAGTCACGGTAGTGCCAATCAAAAATCATTTTATGCAGCAATAGAACAAGCTATTTTGGCTATACAAACAAATATACCTGAGAAGATTGCAACGAGCCTTTCTTCCGCACTACCCAAGAGCGAATAATTAGATGTATACAAAGATATTAGGAACTGGGAGTTATCTTCCAAAACAGATAAGAACTAATGCAGATCTTGAAAAAATGGTTGATACCAGTGATGAATGGATCACAACGCGTACTGGTATTAAAGAAAGACGTATCGCAGCGCCAGATGAAACTGTAACAAGTATGGCTTATGAAGCTGCTATAAATGCAATTGAAATGGCCAATATCGATAAAGAAGAAATCGGTATGATTATTGTTGCAACAGCAACTTCGGTCAATGCATTTCCAAGTTCAGCAACAGAATTACAAGCTAAATTAGGTATTGGTGATGTCGTTGCTTTTGACGTGTCAGCTGCTTGTTCTGGGTTTATTTATGCGCTTGATATTGCTGACAAATATGTTAAAAGTGGTGCAATTAAAAATGCTTTAGTTGTTGGTTCTGACATGTTAACCCGTGGTGTTGATCCAAATGATCGAGGCACCATTATCATTTTTGGGGATGGTGCAGGAGCGGTTGTTGTCGGCGCATCAGAAGAACCAGGTATTATTGCTTCGCATCTTCATGCTGATGGTCGTTATGGTGATCTATTAAAATATCCATATGTTGATCGCCGTAATATGAATGATCCTGTTTATATGGCAATGCATGGCAATGAAGTGTTTAAAGTGGCAGTTAAAGAGCTGTCAAATTTGGTTGACGAGCTTTTAACTGAGAACACGCTCAACAAAGCAGATTTAGATTGGTTAGTCCCCCATCAAGCTAATTTAAGAATTATTTCTGCAACCGCAAAACGCCTAGATATGGATATGAATAAAGTTATTGTCACATTAGATAAGCAGGGTAATACTTCTGCTGCTTCTGTGCCTTGTGCTTTAGATGCAGGTGTAAGAGATGGACGAATTCAACGAGGCCACCTAATTTTATTGGAAGCCTTTGGTGGCGGATTTGTTTGGGGATCTGCACTAGTTAGATTTTAGTTTATGAAGTATTTTTAATGATCAAGGATTTAAGAATGACCAAATTTGCAATGGTATTTCCAGGACAAGGCTCTCAAGCTGTCGGTATGTTAAAAGATCTTGCTGATAATTTTCCGATTGTCAAATCAACATTTGATGAAGCTTCTGATGTGTTAGGTTATGATTTGTGGGATTTAGTACAAAAAGGCCCAGTTGAAGAACTAAATAAAACATGGCAAACACAACCAGCACTACTTGCTTCATCTGTTGCAATATTTAGAGTCTGGCAAAGTGTTAATGGTACTCAACCCGATTTTATGGCAGGTCATAGTTTAGGCGAATATTCTGCTTTAGTTTGTGCAGGCGTGATTGATTTTAAAGATGCGATTAAATTAGTCGAATTACGCGGAAAATTAATGCAAGAAGCCGTGCCAAGCGGCACAGGTGCAATGTATGCTATTATTGGATTAGATAACGAATCAATTAGCAAAGCATGTGAACAAGCGGCTCAAGGGCAGATTGTTGCGCCAGTGAATTTTAATTCACCTGGCCAAGTAGTTATTGCTGGTAATAAGGAAGCTGTTGAACGTGCAGGTTCACTATGTAAAGATGCGGGTGCTAAGCGTGCATTACCGCTTGCTGTTAGCGTGCCATCACATTGTGCGTTAATGAAGCCAGCAGCTGACAAATTAGCGACTACATTAAATAATATTGAATTTAACACACCAAAGTTTGCTGTTATCAATAATGTCGATGTTAAAGTTGAAACATCTGCAGAAAAAATTAAAACTGCATTAATTGCTCAGCTTTACAGCCCTGTACGTTGGACTGAAACTGTTGAGTATATGGCAAAACAAGATGTAAAACTTTTAGTTGAAATGGGGCCAGGGAAAGTATTAACTGGATTAACTAAACGTATTGTTGATACACTTTCTGGTCTTGTGGTTAATGATAAAGTATCATTAGAAACGGCATTAGAAAACACAAAGTAAAATGGTAAAAGGGGTAGTTATGAACCTATCAGGAAAAATTGCTTTAGTTACGGGCGCAAGTCGTGGAATTGGTAAAGCAATTGCAGAAAAATTAGTTGCTTGTGGCGCAACTGTTATTGGTACGGCAACAACAGAAAAAGGTGCTGAAGCTATTAGCCATTACTTAGGAGCAAATGGTAAAGGTCTTGCGTTAAATGTGACTGATGAAACATCAATTGAGTCGGTTATTGGTGCAATTAAGGCTCAATTTGGTGATATTGATATTTTGGTTAATAACGCAGGTATTACTCGTGACAATTTATTAATGCGGATGAAAGAAGATGAATGGCAAGATATTTTGGATACAAATTTAACATCTGTTTTTCGCTTATCTAAAGCATTATTGCGCACAATGATGAAAAAACGCTATGGAAGAATTGTAACCATTGGCTCAGTAGTAGGCACAATGGGAAATGCCGGCCAAGCTAACTATGCGGCAGCTAAAGCTGGATTAATTGGTTTTAGTAAATCATTAGCACGTGAAGTTGCATCACGAGGTATTACTGTTAACGTGGTTGCACCTGGTTTTATTGCAACTGATATGACTGATGCATTAACTGATGAACAAAAATCTTTAACATTAGCACAAGTTCCTGCTGGACGATTAGGTGAACCAGTAGAAATAGCTAATGCAGTAGCATTTTTAGTATCAGATGAAGCATCTTATATTACTGGTGAAACTTTACATGTCAATGGTGGCATGTATATGGTGTAATTGGTTAGAATAGTGTAAAATAAGCCATTATTTTAACGTTTTGAACAAAAATTAAGCAATTGGGTTGAAAAATGATTGGCATCTTTTTCAACATTTTATAAACTTACATTCACCGCCACTTTTGGCGATTTTTATAGGAAAAAAAAGAGTATGAGCACTATTGAAGAGCGAGTTAAGAAAATTATTGTTGAGCAACTTGGTGTAAAAGAAGAAGAAGTTAAAAACGAATCTTCTTTCATTGAAGATCTTGGCGCTGACTCTCTTGACACAGTTGAATTAGTTATGGCTTTAGAAGAAGAATTTGATACAGAAATTCCTGATGAAGAAGCTGAAAAAATTACAACTGTTCAATCTGCAATTGATTATATCACTGCAAATCAATAAGGTTAGTAGAGTTTTCATGATAGGCGGTCAAATGATCGCCTAGTTTGTATTTATATCTTTAATTATTAATTTATAGACAACTTGATATAAATTTATAGAAAACTCCAAATAAAATTTTTCAATGATTCAAATTTCATTTCAATCCTTTCCTGGAGGGCAATGTGTCTAGACGCAGAGTTGTTGTTACTGGAATGGGCATGATATCTCCTGTAGGTAATACAGTTGAATCCACTTGGCAAGCTTTGTTAGCTGGGCAAAGTGGTGTTGAACTCATAGAGCACTTTGATACAGCCCCTTTCGCAACGCGCTTCGCAGCGATGGTAAAAAACTTTAATGGCGAAGATTATAATATTTCACGCAAAGATGCACGTAAAATGGATTATTTTATCCAATATGGCATTGCTGCAGGTATGCAGGCAATGCGAGATGCAGGCATTGAAATCACGAATGAAAACGCAGAACGAATCGGTTGTGCTATAGGTTCTGGTATTGGTGGGCTTGGGTTGATTGAAGAAAACCACAGTGCATTAGTAAATGGTGGTCCACGCAAAATTAGCCCGTTTTTTGTACCATCAACAATTGTTAATATGATTGCAGGTCACTTATCTATTATTTATGGATTAAAAGGACCGAGCATTACTATTGCAACAGCTTGTTCTTCAGGTGTTCATAATATTGGGCACGCTGCACGCATGATTGCTTATGGTGATGCTGATGCGATGTTAGCTGGTGGCGGCGAGAAAGCGAGTACTCCATTGGGTATCGGTGGTTTTGGTGCAGCTCGTGCTTTATCAACTAACAACGACAATCCTAAAGCAGCAAGCCGACCTTGGGATAAAGATCGTGATGGTTTTGTGTTGGGTGATGGTGCAGGAATCATGTTCTTAGAAGAATATGAACACGCCAAAAAACGTGGAGCTAAGATTTACGCTGAACTAGTTGGGTTTGGTATGAGTGGTGATGCTTATCATATGACTTCGCCTCCAGCCGATGGTAGTGGTGCTGCCTTAGCAATGAAATGTGCGCTGCGCGATGCAGGTATTACTCCAGAACAAGTTGGTTATATTAATGCTCATGGTACATCGACCCCTGCTGGTGATAAAGCTGAAACTCAAGCGGTAAAAAGTATTTTTAAAGAAAATGCTAGTAAAGTGATGGTAAGTTCAACCAAATCTATGATAGGGCATTTATTAGGTGCTGCTGGTGCGGTTGAATCAATTTTTACTGTCCTAGCATTGCGTGATCAAGCTGTTCCGCCGACAATTAATCTTAATAACCCTGATGAAGGGTGTGATCTTGATTATGTCCCCCATACAGCGCGTCAGGTTAAAAATTTAGAATATGCACTTTGTAACTCTTTTGGTTTTGGTGGAACCAATGGTTCGGTGCTATTTAAAAAAATATAATTTTTAGTTATTCTCCCATCACTAAAAGTGGTGGGGATTTATTCATCTCTTGTTAAAGTGTTGTCAATAATAGTCCATTTTTATTAAGTAAAAATGTAGCGTATTCCTCATTTTTCCAACATTCTATTTGGTAAATTGAATGTTAAAGCTTATTTTATATTTATACCAACAAATATACTTTCTCCTTGATTGAAGACGATATGTTTAGTGTGTGTTCAAATTTTATTCTAATATTTTAGGAGCTTTAAATGTGGCAGATGGCTGTTGCTCATGCTATTCATAATGGCTTTACTGTATCAGAAGCAACACAAGATTATTGGTTGGAGAAACAGTAGCGATAGGTACTTTGGTAATGTTAATCGATAGTGATCCAGATATGATTGAAACTGTATATAATTTCTGTGAATCTGTCGGTTTACCAATTGCTCTGGCTGAAATTGACTTAACTAATGCCAGTGATGAAAACTTGATGAAAATCGCTACAAAAGTAGCAAATACAGAGGGATTACGTCGTAAATAGCTTTGCACTTTTTTAGATTAATTGTGCTAACTTTAAATGTACTCTGGTTGGTTTTTTACATCAAGAGTTTTTATTTCTTTTACATTTTGTTGTAAGTTCATGTAGGTAAAGAGAATAAGAAAATTCTTCTTGCTTGTGTTATAATTCAAAGCTAATTTTATCGCTTCATTTCTGGTAATTATGGCAGAACCAAAATTTATTCATCTTCATTTGCATAGTGATTTCTCTATGATTGATGGAATTGCTAAGGTAGGTGCATTAGTAAATGAAATGAGCAAGTTGCAGATGCCTGCATTTGCAATCACTGATTTTACTAATATTTGTGGACTGGTTAAGTTTTACGGCTCAGCAATGTCAAAAGGTATTAAACCTATCATTGGTGCAGATCTCGCTATTAGAAGTTCTCAATTGCCTGATGATATTTATCATCTAACTCTGTTAGCAGCTAATAATCAGGGATATCAAAATCTTACTTTATTGATTTCTAAAGCTTATCAGCGAGGATACATTGGAGATTTGCCTGTTGTTGATAATGAGTGGTTAATTGAGCATCGAGAAGGGTTAATTGTATTAGCTGGACGAGAAAGTGATATTGGTATCGGTATCGTTCGCAATAATCAAACTATTATTGAGCATGCTATTAATTTTTACCTTGAAAATTTTAATGAGCATTTTTATTTTGAGCTAGTACGGACTAAACGAATCAATGAAGAGCTATTTATTCATAGTGCAGTAAGATTGGCTGAACAGTATCAATTACCCGTGGTTGCTTCTAATGATGTTCGTTTTTTAAAAGCTTCAGATTTTGAGGCTCACGAAATTCGTGTTGCTATTCATGATGGAAATACACTTGAAGATCCTTCCCGACCTAAAAATTACTCAGCAGAGCAATATTTACGATCTGAACAGGAAATGTGTGAACTATTCTCTGATATACCAGAAGCGCTTGAAAATAGTGTTGAAATAGCAAAGCGCTGTAATGTAACCATCCGGTTAGGTGAATATTTTTTACCTAAATTTCCTACTGGTGATATGTCGACCGAAGATTTCTTAGTGCATAAATCGCGTGAAGGTTTAGAAGAAAGACTTGAGTTTTTATTTCCCGATCCAAAAGTTAGAAAACAAAGAAGACCTGAATATGATGAGCGTTTAGAAACAGAATTAACGGTTATTAATCAGATGGGTTTTCCTGGATACTTTCTAATCGTTATGGAATTTATTCAATGGTCGAAAGATAATGATATTCCCGTGGGACCTGGGCGTGGTTCAGGTGCGGGTTCACTAGTTGCGTATGCTTTAAAAATTACCGATTTAGACCCACTGGCGTTTGACTTACTTTTTGAACGATTTTTGAATCCAGAACGTGTTTCAATGCCTGATTTTGATGTCGACTTTTGTATGGAAAAGCGAGATCTAGTAATTGATCACGTTGCTGATATGTATGGTCGTGATGCGGTCTCTCAAATTATTACTTTTGGGACTATGGCGGCTAAAGCGGTAATCAGAGATGTTGGCCGAGTACTTGGACATCCTTATGGTTTTGTTGATAGAATTTCCAAATTAATTCCCTTAGATCCAGGAATGACATTGGCTAAAGCTTTTGAAGTTGAGCCTCAACTTCAGGAGTTATACGATAATAATGAAGAAATTAAATCATTAATTGATATAGCACGTCAATTAGAAGGCGTAACTAGAAATGCAGGTAAGCATGCTGGGGGGGTTGTCATTTCCCCAACTAAGATTACAGATTTTTCGCCAATTTATTGCGATCCAGAAGGAAATCACCCAGTAACCCAGTTTGATAAAAATGATGTTGAATATGCAGGTCTTGTTAAATTTGACTTTTTAGGACTAAGAACATTAACCATTATTGATTGGGCAATCAAAATGATTAATGAACGTCAGTTAAGAGATGGTAATAAACCAGTCGATATTACTCGAATTCCTCTTGATGATCAGCCGTCATTTGATTTGTTATTGAAAGCTGAAACAACAGCTGTGTTCCAGCTTGAATCTCGAGGTATGAAAGACTTAATAAGGCGATTAAAACCTGACTGTTTTGAGGATATGATCGCTTTAGTTGCTTTATTTAGACCAGGTCCGTTACAATCAGGCATGGTAGACAACTTTATTGACCGTAAACATGGCAGAGAAGAAGTATCCTATCCTGATATAAAATATCAACATGAATCATTAAAATCTATCTTAGAACCAACATACGGTATTATTTTGTACCAAGAACAAGTTATGCAAATTGCTCAGACTTTGTCCGGTTATACCTTAGGTGGTGCGGATTTATTACGTCGAGCTATGGGGAAGAAAAAACCTGAGGAAATGGCAAAGCAACGCTCTGTCTTTAAAGAAGGTGCCGAAAAGCAAGGTATCGATGGTGAGCTTTCCATGCGCATTTTTGATTTAGTGGAAAAATTTGCCGGTTATGGTTTTAATAAATCCCATTCAGCAGCTTATGCGCTTGTTTCTTATCAAACATTATGGTTAAAAACTCACTATCCAGCAGAATTTATGGCTGCAGTTATGACTGCAGATATGGATAATACTGATAAAATTGTCGGTTTAGTTGATGAATGCTTACGGATGGGATTAAAGGTTAACCCTCCAGATATTAATAGTGGCCTTTATCACTTTCATGTGAATGATAAAGGTGAGATTGTTTACGGGATTGGAGCTATAAAGGGTGTCGGTGAAGGGCCTATTGAGGCAATTGTTGAAGCACGTAATAGTGGTGGATATTTTAAAAATATATTCGAACTTTGTGCTCGAACAGATATGAAAAAGATCAACCGCCGTGTACTTGAAAAACTTACTATGGCAGGGGCATTTGATAAATTAGGCCCTCACAGAGCAGCTATTTTGCATAGTATTAATGATGCAATGCAGGCAGCGGATCAATATGCAAAAGCTCAAGATATTGGTCAAGAAGATATGTTTGGAGTCTTAGCGGAAGAACCTGAACAAGTTGAGCATGCTTATGCTGCGGTACCTGAATTACCCGATCAAGTTTTGCTTGATGGCGAGCGTGAAGCTTTAGGGCTTTATTTAACAGGGCATCCTGTAACGCAATATTTAAAAGAATTAAATCGTTATACTGGTGGATTGCGAATTAGTGAAGCATCTCCGACAGGCTGGGGAAAAACGGTCACTTTTGCTGGTATTGTTACTGATGCTAGGACCAGAATTACTAAAAAAGGTAAAAAAATTGGCTTGTTTACTTTGGATGATCGTTCAGGCCGTATTGATGGTATGCTTTTTGCAGAATCTTTGGAAAATTTTGGACATTTACTCGTAAAAGATAAGATCTTAATTGTTACAGGCCAAGTTAGTAATGATGATTTTAATGGTGGTTTTAAAATGTCAGTGCGGGATATTGTTGATCTAAAAGATGCCCGTGCTAAATATGTAAAAGGACTGTCCATTACATTAACTGAAAGCGAAGCAAATCAAGCGATATTGCAGCGTTTACAACAACTTTTAGAACCTTATCGTCATGGTAGTGTGCCTGTCAACTTATATTATCACCGAGATGATTCGGTTGTTAAAATTCAATTCGGCACGACATGGAGAGTTATTCCAGAGGACTCTCTGATTGTTGAATTAAAGACACTTATTGGCATTGATCGTATTGAATTTGAGTTTGAATAAGAAAATAAACTTATTAATAGTATTCTGATTGATTAATTGAATTTATTAAATAAATGATGTTACTTTAATTATATGTAAGTGGTATAACATTTGGAATAGTTGAAGTCTAATAATATAAATTTAAGTGACTTTAATGAGTATTACATAGTAGAATTGGCTTAATTTTATTTTAAGAATTAGCCAGTATACTGTATTAGATGTGTATTTTATTAAAATACCAAATAAATTAAGAGGCAATTACAAGCGTTATGAACAATTTTTTGGAATTTGAAAAGCCGATAGCGGAATTAGAAGCAAAAATTAATTCCTTAAAGAATATTGATTCGCAACAAGTTGAATTAGATATTAATTTAGATAAAGAGATTAAGCAATTACATAAAAAAAGCCGTGAATTAACAAAAAAAATATTTGCTAATTTAACTCCTTGGGAAATTGCGCAACTAGCAAGACATCCAAATCGTCCTTATACATTGGATTATCTGAAAGAAATTTTTACTGATTTTGATGAATTAGCTGGTGATAGGGCTTATGCTGACGACAAAGCAATTGTTGGTGGAATAGCTCGTATTGATGGAAGATCTGTGGTGGTTATTGGGCATCAAAAAGGTCGAGAAACAAAACAGAAAATTTACCGAAATTTTGGTATGCCTGCTCCAGAAGGGTATCGAAAAGCTTTACGATTAATGCAATTAGCGGAGCGTTTTAAATTACCAATTATTACTTTTATTGACACTCCAGGCGCTTATCCTGGTATTGGTGCTGAAGAAAGGGGGCAAGCAGAAGCTATTGCTCGTAATTTAAGAGAAATGTCACGTCTTAAAGTACCTACTATTTGTACAGTAATTGGAGAGGGAGGCTCTGGGGGCGCTCTTGCTATTGGGGTTGCCGATAAAGTTAATATGCTTCAATATAGTACTTACTCTGTTATATCGCCAGAAGGTTGTGCTTCGATTTTATGGAAAAGTGCTGATAAAGCACCAGTTGCAGCTGAAGCTATGAATATGACTGCAGATAAATTACTAAAATTGAATCTTATTGATTCGATTATACCTGAGCCACTGGGCGGTGCCCACCGTGATTATGCTGTTGTATCTAATTCACTCAAAACACAGTTACTTAGTGATCTTGATGAACTTGAAAGTATAAATTTATCTGTATTACTAGAAAGAAGATATCAACGCTTGATGAACTATGGCTACGTAAGGTAATTTGGAATATTGTAATGAAAAAATCGACAGGTTTACTACGTATCCTTAAGGCAGCAAAATATTCTTTAAAAGGTTTGAAATCAGCTATCAAACATGAAGCCGCATTTCGCCAAGAGTTAATTCTATTAATTGTGGCTTATATTATTGTAATGCTAGTCGATTTTTCTATTTATGAACGTATTTTATTACTTGGTTCAATTGGAGTTGTGATGATTACTGAGTTAATAAATAGTGCAATAGAGTGTGTAGTTGATCGGATTGGTTCTGAAAGGCATGATTTATCTGGCCGAGCAAAGGATTATGGCTCGGCTGCTGTATTTTTGTCGTTATTATTGACTATTATCTTGTGGATTTATCTATTTTCTTGTCACTTTTCATCATAATTTTTTATTTAAACGTAGGTTTTCCGGAAAGTTTTGACAATAGTTTAATTACCCAAAATCTATTCGGTAACTAGTTCTCTAATGATGAAATTTCCTGTTTGTTCAACGTCTAAAGTTGTTTTTAGCCATGGTAAAATTGTACGCATTTGTTCGTGTAATTTCCATGGAGGATTAATTACTATCATTCCTGATGCTGTCATGCCTTTTTGGTTATTATCAGGCTTTATTGCTAGCTCAAATTGTGAAATTCGTTTTATGCCTAAATTAATAATATTATCAATCATTTTTTGAGTTTGTGTACGAGATACCACAGGATACCAAATTAAGTAAACACCTGTTGCAAAACGTTTATATGCTTCAAATAATGCTGCAGGGATTTTTTGATAATCGTCTTTAATTTCATAAGAAGGATCAATCAATATTATTCCACGACGAGATAGTGGAGGTAACTTTGATTTTAATTGGGAAAATCCATCTTCACGTAAAACTTTTGTTCGTTTATCTTTACTAAATTCTTGTTTTAATAAAGGGTAATCAGTTGGGTGTAACTCTGTAAGGTTGAGCTTGTCTTGTTCACGTAATAATTGCTTGGCAATTAATGGTGAACCTGGATAATATTTTATTTCCTCAAAAGGATTATAGCGTCTTAGTACCGATATATATGTATTAAGCAATTCAGGAATATTAGATTGTTGCCATAGTAAATTAATTCCTGATAAATATTCACCCGTTTTTTCTGCATGCTCACTTCTTAACAGATATCGTCCAGCCCCCGAGTGTGTATCTAAATATAAAAAAGGCTTTTCTTTTTCTTTTAATGATTCAATACATAACGTTAAAACAATATGTTTTAATATATCTGCATGATTTCCAGCATGGTAACTGTGGCGGTAGCTTAGCATAGGGAATCTACTCCCTTTTGTTCATTTTTTTGCATATAAAAGGTTATTAAGGATAAGCAAAGAAGACAAGGAATTTCCATTAATTCTTCAATGAGATCTTTTCGCTCTTTTGTTATAACTAGAAATTCATGTCCAATACGGTGATGTTCTGCAATATCAGCTATACCTAAGAATAAAAAAGCAAAGAATATATGCCAAAATGGTATTTTTTCGTATTTGTAGCGACGAGCAATTTCTCGGCGAATCGTGGGTGAAAATATACTTAGGATTGGGATCGCTATTAATATACTAGCAATGATTTTATAATAGAAACGAGGTACCTCAGGAAAAAAGTCTCGTCCCCAACTAATTCCTCGACCAAAAAGCATAAACCACCAGAAAATTGTCCAAACCCAAAATCTATAAAGCTCAGAATGTTCAGATACTCGTTTTGCATAATAATAGGTATAACAGCACATAAATAATAAGAAGAGAGATTGAATATGTTCAATCACTACAACCGTCATTCCATTGTATAAAGGTATAAAGCAATTTCCCGTCATATAAAGGATAATGCCAAGAGTGATAATTAATAACGAACTTTTGTAAAAATGAAAATCTAACTTACACATACAATATCTTATTATTAAAAAGCGCTTTTAAGTTTGAGTATAGTACCGCATTTACGACACAAATAACTAGTTTTATTCTTTTGAATTTTGTTGTGTCTTATCGAAGTTAAGTGATGTTGTTGACAATTGCAGTAGTATAAATAAGTATTGCGTTGAATGGAAAAACGGTGAGTTGTCACAGGGCTTTTTTCTAATATTTCTGACATAATATATTGCCATTCTTTGCCATGTGGTTTTACTTTGCCAAACTTTTTAAACACAATGAGATGAGCTAATTCGTGAGGCACAACTTCCTCAATAAATTGAGTACCATTATCTAGCAACATAATCGAATTAAGTTGAATTTCCCAACGTGTTAAAAAGGCACTACCAGCAATACTGCCTTTGGGTTTATAAATGATCTTAGGTTCTTTATATTGGGAATGTAGACGTTGATTGGCTTGCATTAAGTGAGTTCTTAGACAAGCCATAGTTTGATTATGTAAATAAATTGGTATGCGTTTATAATCCTGCTGCATCACGTAGTAGTGCCGCTTTATCAGTTTTTTCCCAAGGGAATATATCTCGACCAAAATGACCGTAACTTGCAGTTTGTTGATAGATCGGTTGAATTAGATCAAGCATTTGGATCAATCCATAAGGTCTTAAATCAAAGAATTCTTTAATAAGCGATACAATTTTATTGTGATGGATTTTTTCTGTGCCGAAAGTATTGACATAGATTGATGTAGGATTGGCAATACCAATTGCATAAGATATTTGTAATTCACATCTGTCAGCAAGTCCTGCAGCAACAATATTCTTTGCAACATAGCGTGCGGCATAAGCTGCTGAGCGGTCAACTTTTGAAGGATCTTTTCCAGAAAAGGCCCCACCACCATGATGAGCTGCTCCACCGTACGTATCGACAATGATTTTTCGTCCAGTTAGTCCACAGTCTCCCATAGGGCCACCAATAACAAAACGCCCAGTAGGATTAATAAAGTATTTTGTTCTAGATGTTAACCATTCGGCTGGTAATGTTGGTTTAATGATTTCTTCCATGACGGCTTCATGTAATGCTTTTTGCTCAATATCTTCTGAATGCTGAGTTGATAGAACGATTGTATCAACACCTTTTATCTGACCGTCTTGGTAAATTAATGTTACTTGGCTTTTTGCATCAGGTCTTAACCAAGGAAGTGTACCATTTTTTCTAACTTCTGCTTGGCGGCGCATTAAGTCATGAGCATAGCTTATAGCAGCAGGCATTAGATTTGGCATTTCATTTGTAGCATAACCAAACATAATACCTTGGTCACCAGCACCTTGCTCTAAAGGATCGTTTCGATCAACTCCTTGATTGATATCCGGAGATTGTTTACCAATAGCATTAAGTACAGCACATGAATTTGCGTCAAATCCCATTTCTGAACTGGTATATCCAATATCATTAATTGTTTTTCGAGTTAATTCTTCAATGTCTACCCAAGCTGAAGTAGTGATTTCACCACCCACTAAAGCCATACCTGTTTTTACATATGTTTCGCAAGCAACACGCGCTTTTGGATCTTGTTTTAAAATTGCATCAAGTACAGCATCAGATATCTGATCGGCAATTTTATCTGGATGACCTTCTGAAACAGATTCGGAAGTAAATAGAAATTCTGACATAGAATACCTTCTTAACTTAATTTTTGCATAAGTATATCTAGTTATTTTAGCAGTTTTACCGTCTAGACGTCTAGTCCATAATTTATGGAACTAAATGCAACATTAGCTTAGGTAAAATACTTGCATTAATTTTTAATCGATTTACGATATGACGCGTTTCTAATTTATTACTTAATGTCTTATAGCTAAAATGAATATCGTAAAACAATCGCCTTCAGTGTTAGTATTTGATTCAGGTATTGGTGGTCTATCTGTTTATAATGAAATTTACAATAAAATACCTAATGCACACTATATCTATGTATTCGATAATGAGATGTTCCCTTATGGAGATAAATCATCAGAGTTTTTAATTAATAGAGTGAACTCTGTCATTGAGGCTGTTAATAAATTTTATCCAATTGATTTAGCAGTTATTGCTTGCAATACAGCTAGTACTATTTGTTTGCCTAGTTTGCGTGCTAAATTTTCTTTTCCTATTATTGGTGTTGTACCAGCGATTAAACCAGCTAGCTTACTTACTAAAAATAAATGTATAGGGTTATTAGCTACAAAAGCAACAGTTGAAAGAACTTATATAGCCGATTTAATAAAGCAATTTGCCTCGCATTGTACTGTTAAAATGTTAGGTTTATCGGAATTAGCAATTATAGCCGAAAATAAATTACAAGGCATTAATGTAGATATGAAACAGTTAAAAGAACTAATGCAACCTTGGCTTGGACTACAAATAATCCCCGATACAATAGTTTTAGGTTGTACGCATTATCCTTTTATTAAAACAGAATTACAGACGCTTTTTCCTCAGGCGAGTCTAATAGATTCAGGTTATGCGATTGCAACAAGGGCCTGTAATTTACTAAATGATAAATATAATCTGGACCAAATAATTCCTTCTGCGTCCGAAAATATTGTATTAAGTACAGTTTATACTAAGTCTGTAGAAAAGTTGATTGAAAAACTATCGGATTATAATCTTAATAAATATCATGCCATTAAAGTTTATAAAGGTTAAAACTTGCGCGACCGGGTAACTATTTTATCTTTTTTGCTTGCACAAAAATTTTAAGCCCCTATAATGCGCATCCACTGACACGGAGTCAGCGACAAGCAGACGGTAAATTGGTCAGTGAATAAGATCAAAAATTTAAAAAAAGATCTTGACGAATAAAAAGGTGTAGCGTAGTATACGCAACCGCTTGGGACAGCGAACTAAATCAACGAAGGTTGATGAGGGATGTAAGCTGTTAGCTCTTTAAAAAGAAGAAACAGACAATCTGTGTGGGCACTTGCGAGACGAAAGATTAAAGTCTACGGACTAAAAAATTAAGTCTTGATAAGTGACACTGAAGATTCATTTGAATATGTCAGAGACAGTTATTGAGCATCAAACTTTAAATTGAAGAGTTTGATCATGGCTCAGATTGAACGCTGGCGGCAGGCTTAACACATGCAAGTCGAACGGTAACATGAGTGCTTGCACTTGATGACGAGTGGCGGACGGGTGAGTAAGGTATGGGGATCTGCCGAATGGAGGGGGACAACAGTTGGAAACGACTGCTAATACCGCATAAAGTTGAGAGACCAAAGCATGGGACCTACGGGCCATGCGCCATTTGATGAACCCATATGGGATTAGCTAGTTGGTGGGGTAATGGCTCACCAAGGCGACGATCTCTAGC